>CANRHG010000234.1 GCA_947630385.1 uncultured Eubacteriaceae bacterium | reverse complement strand
ATACCGGGGACTTCGGTCAGGCTGTCGGGCTCCCTAATTAGAATCACTTCGAGTAGGCCGTCGCTTAGGTCTTTGGGCTTAACGGGGACCGAGAAAAACCCGGCAAAATTGGTCGTGTTCGTCACGGCGCCAAAGATGTAGTTTCCGCTAAAGCTTTCGTCTCCGGTGGTGATCGTAAGGCTGTAGGCGTTTGAGAGACTTGCGAGATCCTTAAGGCTTTCGATGAAGTAGGCCATAAAGCCGAGCGTGTTTTTTAAGTTTTGTGGGGTCGTGTACGGTGACTTCGTAAAGACGCCAAAACAGGCGACATAGTTAAAATACTTGTCTTCAAAGCGCCCCACGTCCATGCGCTGCGGGGCTTTTCCGATCAGGTTTAGAGCCTGCTTGTTTTCGGTCGGGATCATCCGGGAGTGGGCGAAGTCGTTGGTCGTGCCGATCGGGATGTACGACACCGGCCGGTCGACGCCCGCGCCGATCAAAGCGTTTACGACTTCATGAAGCGTCCCGTCGCCCCCACAACAGACGATATCCTCGCATTCTTTGGCGAGGTTCGGGACTTCGCTTAAGGTTTTTTCTTTGTTTTTGGTGATGTATACGAGTGGCGTTTTTCCTTTTTCGCTCAACGACGAGATGAGTTCAAAGATAAAAGAGCGCGACGGGAAAAATCCGGCCACGGGATTGTAAACGATTAGGGTTTTATGAAAATCCATACTCCAATTCTAGATTTTTTTGTCGCTTTTAACAACATTGTCCTTGACTTACGGGAAAGTTGTTTCGCTTAAGTTTCTTACATTGGGTATAATAGAGGTAGGAAAAGAACGAACAAACGAGGTGATCTATGTATTTAAAGGATCTACGCCCCGTGATCGGTGAACAAACGAAAACCAACGTAATCGTAGAGTCCGGTAACAATTCGGCCGTCAGCGGTGAACTTTGGCTGTTTTCGGTCGACAAATCGGCCGATGACTTAAAAGTAAAACGCATCGAGCCGAAAAACGACGTATTGGAGCTTACACTCGAGTGCGATCCGAGCCGGCTTCGCGATACCAATTGGGACGATACCTTTAACCAAAAGGCGATTATCAACGTGAACGTGGGCCCGGATGATACCATTACAGAAATAAACTAAGACCCGTACGGGTCACGCCAGCCGCAAGGCAGTTACGGGAAGATCCCGTATTCATTAAAGTGAATTTTAGGAGTTACCATGGACGATAGATTGGATAAAGATATCTTTAAGCGCGATGAAGAAACCATCCGCAGGGTCAATGAAATCGAAGAAGAGATGAAAAAAAGGGAAGCCGAAGGCGACCTTTCGGAACGGGAAAAGGAACATTATCAACGCCGCATCGATAAGATCTTAAAAGATGCGAAAGAAAAGGACGAAGCGGACGCGGTACGTGAACGCAGCTACGAACAGCGTGAAAACGCCTACGAAGCCAACCGGATCGAACGCCGCGACGAACACGAAACCGAACGTGCCCGCAGACAGACCGAATTCCTGGACGAACGCGAAAAGATCGATGAAAAATTCGTACATCTTTTAGACGAACACGATCAAAAGAAACTCGCCCGCCTTCAGGCCAAGACCGATCTCGACGAACACGACAAGAAAGAAATCCAGAAGTTAAAAGATAAGATCAAAGAACGTGACCAACATCTGAGCGAAAAAGAAGAACGTCTCGAAAACGATCTGGCACAAAAACAGGCCGATCAGATCATCGACACGTTGGAAAAAGACGAAAAGAACGCCCAGAAGATGGTCGATTAAATTATCCGGATAAAAACGGAGCTAAAATTGTTAAAAACCGGCAGGAAGCCGGTTTTTTTACGCCCTTTTTTGGGAAAATTTTTCTTATACCGCAGTACTAATTAGTAGCACCAACTTAAAACACATTAAAAGGATTTTGTGAGTACGACCGTCTTGAATTCAAATTGTTTATTTCCTGGGTCAATTCGTAGCTTTTACTTTTCTCCGACCTTTAGTATAATCCTCTTCGAAATCGACGCTGTATTTGCCAAAGGCAAAACGGCAGTCAGGAGGTTTAATTTATGACGACCAGTTCAAAGACCGTAAGGCTTACGCAACTGGCACTACTTGCAGCCATAGAAGTCCTGCTGGCGTTTACTCCGCTCGGCTTTATTCCGCTGCCGACGATCTCGGTGACGACGCTGCACATTCCGGTCATCATCGGAGCCATTCTCCTCGGTCCGGCCGACGGGGCCTTTCTAGGCTTTGTCATGGGGATGTGTAGCATGCTTAAAGCGACGTTTGCGGGAACAGATGCGACCAGCTTTCTTGTCAGCCCATTTTCAAGCGGCAATCCACTGGCTTCTATCGTGATGACGCTCGGACCCAGGATCTTAATCGGGGTCGTCGCCGGATACGTCTACCGCTTTTTAACGAAAAAGCACGTACAGACGGCCGTCGCCATCGGTATCAGCGCCTTCTTAGGGACGCTGACCAACACGGTGGGTTTTCTCGGTTGTATGTCGATCTTTTTTCATTCCTTCCCACTGGTTAACATC
>CANRHG010000233.1 GCA_947630385.1 uncultured Eubacteriaceae bacterium | reverse complement strand
CCCGAGTTTGAAGAACCCGGTAAAATCCTCTTTATGACCGGAATCGGGACGGAAGGGGATGATCTAAAAAAGCTTAAAAAGGTATTAAGTCAGACGCCGGGTCTTGCCGTAGGGGAGAGTCCGGCCTTTAAGCTATCGACCTTTGAGCGGGCCGATCTTTCCTACTGTTTTAAAAGCGGGGTGCTGACGGATCTAAATGACGCCGAAGGCCGGATCCTGACGGAATTTATCGTCCCCTACCCGCCGGGCATTCCGGTCCTTATTCCGGGGACGCGACTGACGGATGGGGATGTAAAACATATACGGGAGTTAGCCAATACCCGGACGCTAAACGGGATCGTACGTGAGGGCGGCCGGATCTATCTAGAAACATGTCAAAACTAATCGTTATCGACGGGCCCGACGCCTGCGGAAAAGAGACCCAGGCGGGCCTGTTAAAAGAAAATTTAGAAAAACTGGGTAAAGCGGTCGACCATATTTCTTTCCCGAGATATGAAAGTGATGAAAGCGTTTACATCCGCAATTACCTTGGCGGGGCCTATGGTAGCGCTCCCGAAGACGTCGATCCCAAGACGGCCTCGATGTTTTACGCCTTAGACCGCTACGACTATTTTAAGAAGAACGAGCTGCCGGAGGTATTGATCTGTGACCGCTACACGACGAGCAACATGATCCACCAGGGGACGAAGTTTGAAACGGACGAAGAAAGACGTGCGTATGATAAGTGGCTCGAAGAACTCGAGTACGAGCAGATGGAAATTCCAAGGCCGGATCTGGTATTCTTCCTAGATCTCCCGTACGCCTACTCTAACAGGCTTGCCAAGGCGCGCGGGAATGAAGACATCCACGAAAAGGACGAAGAACACGAAAGAAGGGCTTATGAGGTGGCCAAAAAGACGGCCGAAGAAAACGGCTGGGTCATCATCGACTGCCTTAAAGACGGAAAGTTAAAGGACCGCGACGAGATCGCCCGCGAGATTCTAGAGAGGGTGAAGAGCTATGTTTGAGGATATCATCGGGCACGAACGCCAAAAGAAACTTCTTGAGCTGCAACTAGGGAGCGGGCAGTATTCCCACAGCTATCTCTTTTACGGGCCTTCGGGATCGGGCAAAAGGAGCCTTGCGATCCGCTTTGCCAAAGAGATCTTAAGAAAAGGGCTTTATAACAAAGAGCGCGTCATCACGGACGGCCATCCGGATCTTTACCTCGTCGACGAGACGGGCCTTAATATTAAAGAAGTAAGAGAGCTCATCCACCAGACGCAGAACAAGCCGCTCGAAGGCTCAAACCGCGTCTTTGTCATCGACTACGCCGATAGAATGCAGCCGGTGAGCCAAAACGCGCTGCTCAAGACCTTAGAAGAGCCCATAGCCGGTAACGTTTTTATCCTCGTGGCCGAACGCCTGGCGGGAATCCTTCCTACGATCAAGAGCCGCTGCCAGATTTTAAAGTTTGACGCGCTTAGCTTTGATGAAAAAAGAAAGGTTTTGCAGGGGCTCGGTCGTCCGGTGGAAGCCGAACTTCTGTTTTTTGATCTCGACCAGATTTTAAGCTTTAAGGAAGATCCCGAGCTTCTCAACCATTTTGATTCGTACTTTAAACGCTTTAAAAAGGCCGTGGGAGGGGACGTCTTGGAAGCTTTGGCTCTTTCGGAAGAACTCGGGGCCGATAAAAACAAGGCGGGCCGGGTACTCGAGTATTTTATCTATAGGCTCTTTGAAGCGTATAAAAAAAGCGGGGACAGAGAAAATCTCGTCCGCATCAACGCGTTATTTGAATTAAACCGTCGTTTGAATTACAATATTAATTTAAGGCTGCAATGGGAAAACAGCCTTCTAAATTTACAAACGGAGTAGAAAACGACTATGCAAAAACGCGTTGTCGGGGTCAAATTCCAAAAATCGGGCCGAATGTATTACTTTGACGCCCTGGGATACGACATCCAGGTGGGAATGGACGTGATCGTCCAGACGTCGAGCGGTCAGGATTACGGACGGGTCGTCATGGGTCCGAAGATGATCTCGACCAAAGATTTCAAGGAAGAGATTTTTCCGGTTATTCGCGTTGCTAGTCCAGAAGATACTCAAAAAAATAACGAACTCAAAGCTTCGGTCGGAGAGGCTTTTGAGGTTTTTGAACGATGCGCCGCCAAACACAGGCTCAACATGAAACTCATCGACGTCTCGCCGACGTTTGACGGACGTAAGATCATCTTTTTTTACACCGCCGACGGAAGGGTGGACTTTCGGGACCTGGTCCGGGACCTGGCCAGTCATTTTAAAGCCCGAATCGAGCTGCGCCAGATCGGGGTTCGCGACGAAGCCCGTAAATACGGCAGCATCGGCATCTGTGGGCGCAAGTGCTGTTGTGCCAACTGGATCAACGACATCGTTCCGGTCACGATCCAAATGGCCAAGGACCAGAACCTCTCGCTCAACGCCACGAAGATCTCGGGCGTTTGCGGGAAACTGCTTTGTTGCCTGAAGTTCGAGCACGACTACTACAAAGAGCTCTCAAAGAAGATGCCCAAGGTGGGATCGCGCA
>CANRHG010000232.1 GCA_947630385.1 uncultured Eubacteriaceae bacterium | reverse complement strand
CCTATTACGGTGAGCCGGTCACGATCTACAAAGAGTCTAATCGACCGGGTAAGCGCTCAAATACGCGAGGTCGTCGAAAAGCCCGTCGATAGCTTCTGTCTCAAGGTCCTGACTTACCTTGGCCGCGATTTCACGAAGGCGCATGTCCTCGTGGCCTTTAAAATACGTCTGCAGCGTTTCGGGCTTACTTAGCGCGAAATACTCTTCGGCCGCGATGCGCTCAAATTCCAGGTAGACGGCTCTTTTAAGAAGGATCAGACAGGCCTGTTCATAACCGTGTTTTTTACAAAGTTTGGCCGCGTCCGTTAGCTCTTTTATTAAAAAAGCCTGGGATCCCCAGGCATCAGTCTTCAAATACTTTACTCACTTCGTCTTGCAATTCTTTAAGTTTTTCGTCGGCCTGTTCTTGGGTATCGCCCGTGACCGAGTAATAAACTTTTAGTAGCGGTTCGGTCCCGGATGGACGCAGCGCAAACCAACTGTTCTTATCGTAAACGTTCTTAAGGACATTGGACTGCGGAAGTCCGGTTTCGGAAACTTCGCCCGTTACCACGTCGGTGACTTTGCCGTTCTGGTAGTCGATGCTTTCGACGATCTTTTCATCGCCAAAGCCTTCCAGATGGTTTTTGCGGAATTTTTCCATGATCGACTTGATTTTTTGCGGACCTTCGATCCCTTCCATCTTGAAGGACTGGACGGCTTCTTTATAATACCCGTACTTCTTGTACAGTTCCTGTAGCGCGTCGTACAGGGTCATGCCTCTTTCTTTATAATAGGCGGCCATTTCGCAGATCAGGGCCGAGGCGACGACGGCGTCTTTATCTCTGGCATATTCGCCGGCCAGATAGCCGTAGCTTTCTTCAAGGCCTAAGACGAAGGTCTTATCGTGGGTCTTGGCCCAGTCGGTGATCTTTTCGCCGATGTATTTAAAGCCGGTCAGGACGTCGACGGTTTCTGCGCCGTGTTCTTTGGCGATGGCTTTGGCAAGATCGCTCGTAACAATTGATTTTACGATTGCCAGATCCCCTTTTAGTTCCTTACGGGTCTTAAGCATATAGTCGACGAGCAGGGCTCCGGTCTGGTTTCCGGTAAAGACGACGTATTCCCCGTCGCTGTTTTTATTGACGACCCCAACGCGGTCTCCGTCCGGGTCCGTTCCGAGGATTAGGTCGGCTCCGACTTCTTCGGCGAGCTTGATCGCGAGATTAAAGACTTCCTTAAACTCGGGGTTTGGTTTTTCGACTGTCGGGAAAGTTCCGTCGGGGAGTTCCTGTTCTTTTACGACGTAGACCTTATCAAAGCCCATGTCTTTTAGGACGTGACGGACCGGGAGATTGCCTGTGCCGTGAAGCGGCGTGTAAACGATTACAAGGTCGCTCTTTTGGTCCATGTGAATGACGTTTTCGACCGCTTTGTAGTATTCGTCGTCAATTTCTTTGCCTACGACGTTGATCAGGCCCTTCTTTTCGCCTTCTTCAAAGCTCATACGCGGGATATCGAAGTAGTCGTCGATGCCTTCGATGACTTCTACGACCGTATCGGCCGCTTCATTGGCGAGCTGTGCCCCGTCGGGTCCGTAGACTTTATAGCCGTTGTATTCTTTGGGGTTGTGTGAGGCCGTGATCATGATCCCACCGGCACATCCCAGATAACGAACCGCAAAGGACAGTTCCGGGGTCGGGCGAAGGCTTTCAAACAGGTAGCTCTTGATCCCGTCGGCGGCTAGAACTTCCGCGGCGACCTTGGCGAAATCCGTCGATTTGATCCTCGAATCGTAGGCGATGGCAACGCCGCGTTTCGCGTTTTCGGGGTCGGCCTGCAGGAGCTGTTTGGCCAGACCATAGGTTGCCCTCGCGACCATGACGTCGTTCATCCGGTTCGTGCCGGCGCCGAGTTTTCCGCGCATCCCGGCGGTACCGAACGAGAGGTAGGTGTAAAAACGATCTTCGATATCGTTTTCATCGGTTAAGCTGTTGAGCTCGTCCCTGAGTTCGGGACTGATCTTTGATGAATTTTTCCACTTTTCGTAAAGCTCTTGATAACTCATATTTTCCTCCGGTATAAAAAGGTATTATTAATATACATATCCAAATTACATCGAGTTTACGAGTCCTTTTAAATACTTTTTAAATTCTGCCCCGTGCGTTCTAAGGCCGTACTCGACGGTGGCTTCCAAAAAGCCTTCTTTATCTCCGAGATCATACCGTCTTCCCTCAAAATCACATAAATAGATCGGGTTCGTCCTTAGCATCGTCTTTAAGGCGTCGGTGAGCTGTATCTCGCCGCCCACGCCCGGAGGGGTCGTCTCTAAGATCTTAAAGATCTCCGGCTCGATCACGTACCGCCCCATGATCGCCATTCGCGAGGGGGCAAGCTCGGGAGAGGGTTTTTCAATTAGGTCGGTCACCTTAAGCCCCAGCGGGGTTTTTTCATAAGCGGCTATCCCGTATTTTGATACGTCAGAAAGTGGTACCTCCTGTACCCCTAAGACGCTAGATCCGGTTTTCTCGTAAGTATCTAAAAGCTGTTTTAGGGCCGGTGTCTTTG
>CANRHG010000231.1 GCA_947630385.1 uncultured Eubacteriaceae bacterium | reverse complement strand
ACCTCTCCAGGTCTGCTACTATATCGCATAAAAGGGATAAAAAAAAGACAGATCTTCGTCTGTCTTCAGTAATATATTAACCATTATTGCGTTAGAACCCTTTTCTTTTTCTCCATCGAATTATACGTTTAATTTAAACGTTTATAATAAAGATCAAGAAAAAAAGTACGGATAAACCGTACTTTTATTATCTCGGAAGTAAAACTACTTGAATCGCTTCGATTTGCTTATTTTGTCCGACCGTTCCGGCCCACATTTCGAACTGGTTAAACCAACGGGGAAGGACCCAATCGGTCCAGCCTATATCTTCAACGTGAACCCTATAACTTAGCTGATAAGCGTATTGATTTGGACCGGTCAGAGTAAGTTGCAGGGCTTCGATCTGTTTGTTTTCAAACATCGTTCCGGCGTAAGTTCCGTCAGGGACCGGTGACTGCCAACCATAATCCTGAACGTGTACGGCTGCCTGGATTCCAACACCTTCTACGTTCGAGCTAATTCTCAAACCTTCAAGTGGGATATTTTGTCCCGTCGATCCGGCGATCTCTCCATTAAAAACAGTCGGTTTTTCAAAACCTTGGTCCTGCGCGTAAGAGATGTAAGCTACCGGATTATCTCCAGCTGTCATTTGATTTACGGCTTTATAAGTTGTGGCTCCAAGAAAATTACCGTTAGATCCGGGAACGTTTGAACCATAAACATTTATTTTAATTTTATCGGCGTCTATATAAAAGTTATTTACTTCATTATTATTAACAGGGAATGTATAAGTCCAGTCACTGCCTATTCTTCCGGCTATCTTACAATCCAAATCGGACTGATCCGGAGCAGACCAAGTAAACATTTCAACCTGCGAAATGGGGCTTTGGTTCTGATCGTAGTAAGCCGGATTTACCCGTACGTTTTTAGCCGTTACCTGATAAAAGTCTGGTGAAGCCGCGGTTACGACAATATCGTCTAAAATTAAATCGCTGTCATTAACGTACACGTTCACGTAATCGACGATCCGTTCGGTAGAAGTTATATAATAGTAGGCTTCTACAATCGTAAATCCAGGACTCTTCGCCTGAATCGTAATATCATTCCCGGTCTGGGAAGAAACCGTAGCGACGGAAGGATTTCTAGAAGTCCATGTTGCCGATCCTTGAAAGGTGCTTGGTATAAACGAAGCGGTAACGTTAGCTTCCGAATAGCCGTAATTGCTTTTCGTAGTTAAAAACACCGTATCTCGGTTCGTTATAATTTGGTCCGGTATTATCTCGGCGGTATTTACCGTTATAGGGATTTCCTTTGAGGTGTAGACCAACTCGTCTTGGCTATTATAATAAGCATAATTAATAATCAGTTCAGTTTGCCCGGGAGAATTGGCATAAATCTCGAAATTTAGATTGGATTGATACGATTCTACGGAAGCTATATCAAGATTACCGGTCGTAAAAAATACTTTATCTATAGGAACTGCTTCAGCTGGTGAAAATGAAACGGAAACGGGTAATACATTTTCCTCAGAAGCCGGATTGTAATCGATAACTAAATCACTGGGATTCGTGGTGACCTCGATCACGTCCGATTGATCATGCTCGGGTTCGGTATAATCTATTTCAATATAATTAACCTGACCCTCTGGAGCATCATAACTCGAGACGTCATTAAGGGGTGAGGTTATGGTTACCGTAGATTTTCCGTGACTTCCGGTCACATAGCCGCCAAGTTTATTTATTATCGGAAAAACGCTCTGGTCACTGGAAACAATGTTTATGATCCCTTGATTCAAAGCTACATTATATAAGGGACTGATGAAATAATCTCCACCATCTAAGCTCCAGTAGATTCCTTCAGGCCCGTCTACGGGAGGATAAGTGAAAATCATTCCACTTGAAGTTCCATCTAATACGAGCGTATGACCACTCCATTCGGGACTCCTTGGTCCAAATGAAAGACCCGTCAGGTTCTCTGCAGTGGGAAGATCGCCCTCATAAACGTAAATCCCGGCCGATACCATCGAAACGACCGGTTCTTCTCCGATAACGTTTGGACGCGCGATTATCGTCGCTTCGGCTACATTATAGTCTGGAAATTCTTCGTCCGGTTTATAACTGGTAAAACTTTCACCGTCGTATACAAGAGATAAATTACTTTCTTCTATAGTTATATAAAATCCCAGGCTCATTGAGGCGTCTTCGGGATTGGTAGACAATTTCGTTTCGGTGTAAGTCCCATCCTCTAAATAATAAGCTAAATTAAAATAATAATCGTCTAGAGGATTTTCTCCTTGATTATAAAAGATATTGCTTATGGTTTGGGGGACCGGGGTAGATCCGTTGTTATAGTAAAAATTAAGTTGATTAAATTCGGTATCTCCGTTTACATCGTTAGCATGGACGGAAAAAGTGATACAGACCAAAAAGAGCGTTGTCAAAAATAATTTCTTCATAAAAACTTTTGGCGCGGAAACCCATTTCCTTCAGGTGATGGGATGAGTGTCATCCTCCTTTTGAAAAAATTAAATATTTCTCTTACAATAAACCGTTGGGAAAACCGTTGGGCACGGGATATTCCGT
>CANRHG010000230.1 GCA_947630385.1 uncultured Eubacteriaceae bacterium | reverse complement strand
CTGTGGGCTTAAAAAAGAAAAGGATGACATCGCTCTCGTCTACTCCGAAGTCCCGGCCGTGTGCGCCTTAATGAGTACGACCAACAAAGTCAAAGCCGCTCCGGTTTTGTGGGACAAGAAAGTAATGAAAAAGACCCCGATAAAGCAGATGGTCTTTATCAATACCGGGAGCGCGAACTGCTGCACCGGGGAAGCGGGATATAAGGACACCGAGGAGACGGCAAAATTTTTATCAAAACTTTACGGCTGCCCGGAAGACGAGATCCTGCTATGCTCGACGGGCGTGATCGGTCTGCCGCTAGAGATGGATAAGCTCCTCTCAGGGATCGACAAACTAAAGTTAAGCAAAAGCGACGAGACCGGGCTTGGGGCGGCCGCGGCCATTCATACGACCGACACCAAAGTAAAAGTCGCCGCTACCGAGTTTAAACTGGGCGAAAAAAAAGTTAGGATCGGTGCCATGGTAAAGGGTTCGGGGATGATCCGCCCCGGGATGGCTACGATGATCAGCGTGGCAACGAGCGACGTAGACATCGAGGCAGACGTTTTAAAGAAAATTTTTAAAGACGTCACCGCTAGGACCTACAACATGGTCTCGGTCGACGGGGACATGTCGACCAACGATACGGCCATCGTCTTAGCCAACGGTGAGGCCGGAAATGTAAAGATAACGGACGCAGAAAGTCCGGAAGCTAAGATTTTTAAAGCCCACCTGTTAGCGGTGCAGACGGATCTTGCCAAGAAGATGGCCGCGGACGGGGAAGGCGCTACGACGTTAATAGAGACCCACGTTACGGGGGCAAAAAACGAAGAAGAAGCCAAAAATTTTGTCCGCAGCATCAACGAAAGCAGTCTCGTTAAAACCGCGGTCTTTGGAAAAGACGCCAACTGGGGACGGATCCTCTGCGCGCTCGGTTACGCTGCCGGCGAGCTCGACCCAACGAAGACCAAGCTTTCGATTCGCAGCACCGAAAAGCTCGATCTGTTTGATAAAGGCGAGATCCTAGATTACGACGACGAGGAGGCCAACAAGATCTTGGAGGAAGACACCGTCTACATCGACGTCGATTTGGGACTCGGCGAAGGGGAAGCTACCGGCTGGGGTTGCGATCTAAGCTACGATTACGTAAAAATAAACGGAGAGTACCGCACGTGAGTAACGAAATATATAAACCTGAGAAGCTGTCGAAATTTATCTCAAAGACCGAGACCTTGGTAGAGGCCCTTCCGTACATTCAACAATTCCGCAAAAAAATCGTGGTTGTAAAATACGGCGGCAGTTTCATGTACGACGAGGATTTAAAACAGACGATCATGGACGACATCGCGCTGATGAAAATCGTCGGGATCAGACCGATCATCGTCCACGGCGGGGGAAAGGACATCTCCAAATACTTAAACGACCTGGATATTCCGACCGATTTTATCGAAGGCTACCGGGTCACGACCGAGGACTCCATCGAAGTTGCCGAGATGGTCCTATCCGGAAAGATCAATAAAGAGATCGTTCAACTACTGCAGGACCGAGATATCGATGCCGTCGGCATCTCCGGTAAAGACGGGGGGATGTTAAAGGTCAAAAAACAATACGTCAACGGACTCGATATCGGCTACGTCGGGGAAGTCGAGTCGGTGGACACGGACCTGATCGAAACGCTGGAAAAAAACGATTACATCCCGGTGATCGCCCCGATCGGAAGCGATGAAAACGGTCAGGCCTACAACATCAACGCCGACCACGCCGCGTACGCGATCGCGAAGGCCTTAAAGGCCGAAAAGCTGATCTACCTGACCGATACGGACGGGGTCTATCTGGAACAAAACAATCCCGATACGGCCATTCGCAGGCTGAGTTCGGACGACGTCCCCAAGCTCATCGATACGGGCGTCATCAGTGGCGGGATGATCCCAAAAGTCTTAAATTCGGTCGACGCCATCGACAACGGCGTGCGCTCCGTTCACATCTTAGACGGAACACTGCTTCACAGCCTGCTACTTGAGCTTTTTACGAGCGCGGGATGTGGCACGATGATTTACAGCTCCAAGCCTTATCAAAGAAAGAACAAGTACGTTCATTCCCTGACCGAAGCTTTGGAAGAAAACAAAGTAAAATGAAAGAACATCTTATACCTACTTATAACCGTTATCCGGTCACCTTTGTATCCGGAAACGGGGTTTACCTATACGACAAAAACGGAAAAGAGTACCTGGACTTCGGGGCAGGTATTGCCGTCAATGCTCTCGGCCATCAGGACGCGGGGGTAAAAAAAGCCATCACCGAGCAGTTAGATAAAGTCCAGCACGTCTCAAATCTGTATTATTCCGAACCGCTCCTTGAAGCGGCCGAAGTCTTAGCCGACGCGACGGGCATGGATCAGGTCTTTTTTACCAACAGCGGGACCGAAGCCGTAGAAGGGGCGCTCAAACTCGCTAGGCGTTATCAGAGCCTAAAAAAGGGAGATGACGTTTGCCAGATCGTCTCAATGCTAGGCTCCTTTCACGGGCGTACCCTCGGCGCCGTGACCGTAACCGGTCAGCCCGACTACCACAAAAACTACGGCC
>CANRHG010000229.1 GCA_947630385.1 uncultured Eubacteriaceae bacterium | reverse complement strand
GCAGATCGTAGGCCAAAAAGGCCTCGATCCGACCGTCGCCTCGCTTATCATGTCGTTTGAATCCGTCTTTTCGGTGATTGCCGGATTCCTGATTTTGGGGCAAGCCCTTACGCTACGCGAAGGTTTAGGCTGCGTTTTAATGTTTATAGCAATTGTTTTGGCTCAGATTCCTGCAAAACCTGCAGACAGTAAGACGTGATCACGGTAAGGTCTTCTTCTTCGGACCCTTCTAAGACGATCCCGAAATCTTTTTCTAGAATCTCCTTTTTCTGCGTGACCGTATGGCTTCCGGAAAAAATTAGATCGAGAAGCCTTAGGCTTTCGTAGGGGACGTTTTTATCGTATGGACCGAGCAAGAAGCCGTACACGGGAAGGAGTCCTTTAAAGGACTCAAACTTCCGGTCGACCGGGTAATTAAGCGGATTAAACTTCAAGTCCTTTTCGTTGTTTGAGATGATTTCGTTTTTGTAGCACTTAGGAAAAACGACCACGAAGAAGTTGATGACTTTACTCATGAACAGTCCGTCTTTATTGAAGACGCCGTTTTTGTAAAAACCGTACGAGCCGTAAAGTTTTTGCGTCTCTTTGTAAGCTTCTTCCGTGATTTTAAGGATTTCATCTTTTGACTCGGCTTTAGGATAGACCGAAACGATGAGTTCGTTTAACCGGTTTCTTCCAGGCTGGGAAAGAAGGTGGACGCGCTGCAGAAACTCGCTATAATCTCTTGGTTTATAAGTGGCTTCGGCCTCTAAAATACGAATGACCTCTCTACCTTGCTTCTTCATCACCTCGTAGTTGAGAAAAGAATCTTCGACTTCCCTTAATGGGAAAGAATTGTACGGTTGAATGAATTCTTTGAGTAAAAACGATAGTATTTTTTTATTTTCTACGATATGATTAGAGCAAACTTTGAATTTTACAAAATTATTATCAGTTATCATTAAACTATTATAAAATTTATGAACAAAAAAGGTATAGTGATCGTCTCCCACAGCCAAAAACTCGCTGAGGGAGTTAAAGAGCTGATCGATGAAATGAACGACGGTTCCGTTACGGTTATAGCTGCCGGCGGAACGGAAGACGGTAGGATCGGAACCAACGCGTTTAAAATCATGAACGCGATCGAAGAATTGGCCGACAGTGCCTATATACTCGTGTACGCCGATCTTGGTAGCTCCATTCTCAGTACGGAAACGGCCTTAGACATGCTCGACGAAGATTTGGTCGAAAAAGTTAAGATCGTAGACTGTCCCCTTGTTGAAGGCGCCTTTACCGGAGTCGTTCAGGCCTGCGTCAGCGATGAGCCAGAAGAAGTTATCCGTGTCTCAGAAGAGACAAAAACCATGTCAAAAGTTTAAAGACCTTTTAAAGCGTTTGCTTTAAAAGGTCTTTTTTTTTACATCATCATTCCGCCGCCCATAGCTGCGGCTGCCGCGGCTTCGGCTTGTTCGTCCCGAACCTCAGCGACGGCCACTTCCGTCGTTAGGAACATAGCGGCTACACTGGCCGCGTTTTCCATAGCCGAACGCGTAACTTTCATCGGATCGATAATTCCCGCGTCGATCATATTGACGAATTTATCGGTCAAAACGTCGTAACCGACGTTTGGTTCGTCGCGTTCCATGACTTCCTTGACGATGACCGAGCCTTCAAGACCCGCGTTGCCGACGATCTGTCTTAGCGGTTCTTCGACGGCCCGTTTTACGATCATCGCTCCAATTAGCTCGTCTCCGGATAAAGACTCGATCAACTTATCAAGAGCCGGTATCGTATTGATCAAAGCCGTACCACCACCGGCAACGATTCCTTCTTCTACTCCGGCCCTGGTCGCATTGAGCGCGTCTTCAATACGGTATTTCTTTTCTTTTAGTTCCGTTTCCGTTGCCGCGCCAACCTGAATGACCGCGACCCCACCGGCTAATTTAGCCAGCCGTTCCTGGAGTTTTTCCTTGTCGTATTCCGAATCGGTCATTTCGATCTGGTTTTTGATCTGGCGGATGCGTTCTTCCACGTTTTCTTTGGAGCCGGCCCCGTCGACGATGATCGTGCTGTCTTTGTCGACTTTGACCTGTCTGGCTCTTCCGAGCATGTCGATCTTGGTATCTTTTAGTTCAAGCCCGATTTCTTCAGAGATGACCTGTCCACCGGTTAAAATGGCGATGTCCTGGAGCATTTCTTTACGACGGTCCCCAAAGCCCGGGGCTTTGACCGCGACCGCGTTAAAGGTCCCACGTAGTTTGTTAAGGACGATCGTTGTCAGGGCTTCCCCTTCGATATCTTCGGCGATGATCAAAAGTTTTCCGCTGACCTGAACGAGTTGTTCGAGAATCGGAAGAAGTTCCTGTATCGTAGAGATCTTTTTATCCGTGATCAAAATATAAGGATTTTCAAGATCGGCGACCATCTTGTCGGTATCGGTGACCATATAGGCGGAAAGATAGCCGCGGTCAAATTCCATACCTTCGGTAAACTCGAGCTCGGTCCCGACGGATTTACCTTCTTCGACCGTGATGACCCCGTCGTCTCCGACTTTTTTAAGAGCTTCTGATATCAGATCTCCGATTTCCTGGT
>CANRHG010000228.1 GCA_947630385.1 uncultured Eubacteriaceae bacterium | reverse complement strand
AAGCATGGATTCTCCTTTCTCTGTATTTTTGACCGCGTTGTGGATTTCCTTCATGACCGGGTTCTTTACGTCTTCGGCGTGGCGCTTTTGTAAATCCTCTATTACGTCCGAAAACGCCTGGTCTTCTTCGGTTTTGTATTTCCCGTTGACGATTAGGACCCTTATTCCAAACTCAGAGGCGATCTGGCCACTTTTTAGATCCACCACCGCCAGGTCGTTAAGCGTATTTCCGGTGTCGAGCCCCTCTAAGGGTTCGGTCGTGTAAACCAGTGAGATGATGTCCGGAAGCTCGTCGTAAGGATCACCTTGTTTTAAGTAGCTTGTATCCAGCGAACTCTGTTCGTAGCGGATGCGTTTTAGGGGCATTCTTTCGGGATGGCCGTTTTGGATCTCGATTAAAATATATTCTCCGCTTTGAAGTTTAACCAAACAGTCGATCCGAACCCCGTGGCCTTTTAGGTTGCTGTAATTGACTTCGGAGGCGACGGATACGATCTTATAATTTTCGATTCCAAGATAGTTTAACGCCGGTTTTATTAGAACGTCTACAAAATCTTGTCTTTTTTCGGCCGCAAACACAAAAAAGCCATTATCCATCAAGGAAAGATCCTGGATATCTTCTAACGTCAATTCTTTAAATTTTGAAGGAGAAACATCTTTGTTTTTTCCATTATTATTGTCCTTATCCATAGGTTTATTATACGATTAATTTAACCAAATCGTTCTTAATTTTTTAGATTATTCGTTCGGCTAATTTAAGTTTTTATATAAAGTTGATCGTCTGGGATACCATCTCTCTGGAGGATCATATGTTCGTTTGGTAAAATCCGGGACGATATTCAGATGACGAATCGGGATTTTTGTTTGACACTTTAGAGTTTTTTGATATTCTATTTATTGTAAACCGTTGAGGGGAAGATAAAAATAGATAAACGCGTACAGAGAGTCCAAGGTGCTGAGAGTTGGATCGTATGTAGTCTATTAAATGGATCCCTGAGGGAGCGGCCAAAGCGAGAGCGATTACCCCGCTACGCGGTCTTCGGCGTTATTTGAAGAGATGATTGATTGATCATTATGAAAGTGCATACGTTTGTATGAATTAAGGTGGTACCGCGAGTTTTACAGCCCGTCCTTGTTTTACAAGGGCGGGCTTTTTGAGTTTATGGAAATTTTAGATTCTTATTACAAACAAGCAAGTAATTATAAAAACTTACCGGTCGTGCGTGAGATTTTTGCGGATACGTTGACGCCGGTACAAGTACTTCGTAAATTAAAGGAAAAAGGGGAGAACGTATTCCTCCTCGAATCGGCCGAAAATACGGGCGTTCGCGGGCGATATTCCTTTTTGGGATATGAGCCGAAGTTGGAGATCAAAGTAAAAGACTCAAAGGTTTATGTAAACGGAATAATGATCTTAATAGACACGAACGAAGTCATTGAAGTTCTTTTGGAGGAATATAAGCAACCCAATATCGAGGGCCTACCTCCGTTTACCGGAGGTCTCGTCGGTTATTTTTCCTACGACTACTTTAAGTATAAGGAACCCACGTTGAAGCTTAAAAATCCGGACCCGTACGGCTTTTTCGATTACCATTTGTATCTCTTCGACAAGGTCATCGTTTTTGACCATTTTAGGGATAAAGTCCTTTTAATAAAAAACGTTTCGACGGAAAATTTCGAAGAAAACAAGAAGCGGGCCGAAGACGAACTCAAAGTGGTTGAAGAGACCATCCTTTCGCCTTCAACAAAAACTTTTCCCGCTAAAATCACTAAAGCGTTTGAACCCGAGTTTTCGTTTGAGGAATTTTCCAAGGTCATAAACAAGGCCAAAGACTACATCGTCGAAGGGGATATTTTTCAGGTCGTTCCGTCGAACCGGATTGCGGGAGAGTTAAGCGGGAGCCTGTTTCCGGCTTACCGCGTTATGCGCACCGAAAATCCGAGCCCCTATATGTTTTATCTTCAGTACGGTGACGAAGAAATCGCCGGGGCCTCGCCGGAAACGCTGATTCGCTTAGAAGGTAAAACGGTTTCGACTTTCCCAATCGCGGGGACCCGGCCGAGGGGAAAAAGCCCACAAGAGGATCTACGCCTCGAAGAAGAGCTCCTCGCCGATCCGAAAGAACTCGCCGAACACAACATGCTCGTCGATCTTGGCCGTAACGACATCGGTCAGGTCAGTAAGTTTGGAACGGTTCAGGTTTCGGGCTATAAAGACATCCAGCGCTACTCGAAAGTCATGCACATCACCTCAAAAGTCACCGGTGAACTCGAGGATGACGTTTCCCCCGTTAAAGCACTTACGGCCGTTTTGCCGGCCGGGACGCTTTCCGGTGCCCCAAAGATCCGGGCCTGTCAGATCATAGAGGAACTCGAAACGCAGCGCCGCGGTCCGTATGGGGGAGCCCTCGGGTACTTCTCTTTTAACGGCAATATGGACTTTTGCATTTTAATACGCTCGGTCTTTAAAAAAAGAGATAAGACCTACGTTCAGTCGGGCGGTGGGATCGTTTACGACAGTAAAGAAGAACCCGAGTATTTGGAGACGATCAATAAAGCGGCAGCGGTCGTTGAGGCCTTAAAACAAGG
>CANRHG010000227.1 GCA_947630385.1 uncultured Eubacteriaceae bacterium | reverse complement strand
GCTTTTTGGCTCTCAAAAAAAATTCTTGACAAATTGCGATTTATTCCATACCCACAATTTGTACCACTCCCCTTTTTCGTATCCCTATTTTAGAGTTTAGGCAGTTAGTCGAATTCTTCCCTTTCTTCTTGCGTCAGCCAAGGTAGCTCGATATATTCATCTATAAAGTGCGCAACCGTGTCGTAATCCTGTAGAAAATCGTTTCTCATGATCGCTTTGATCCGGTCCTCCAGTCGGTCGTAAACGGACTTATCTTTTTTCGCAAGTTTTAATACGTTTTTGACCAACCGAATAACGGCGTTTTCGATCGCTTCCTCCGGTAACCAATATTCCTTCATCCAATCAGTCAGTTTCTCGGCATAAAATAAAGTTAAATCAGCATAGAGTTTATCGTTCCCTCTTACGGCAGTTTTAAACGATGAGAGGTATCCGTTTAAAGTCCGAAGCGAAAACATGGTCTGTATTTTATCGATCTCTCTTTTGATTTTCTTTTTATAATCGTTAAGAATTTCCTCTCCGTAAACCTCTCCCAAAACCTCAAAGGTCAGTGCTTCTTTGACCTCTTTACTACTTTTAAACAGATCGACAATTAAGTCCTCTAACTGCTTTTTGTCCAGCATTTTCAGGTGCTTTCTAAGATTTGCAACCGTTACTTTTTGCATTATCGCTCCAAATAAAAAGGGCTACCCCTTAAGATAGCCCAAATAATATCATTATTTTGTGATATCAACGCCACGGTCGTTGACTTCTTTTAAGATCATTTCAATGACCTTATTGACGAGTTCTTTATCTTCTTCGTCGGAAGTCTTCTTTTCTTCGGCCTTGGTTTCTTTCTTTTCGACCTTCTTTTCTTCCTTGGCTTCGCCCTTCTGCGCTCTCTGGTGTTTTTCTAAGAGCAGTGCCATCGCGATCGAGTTTAACTTATTCTTTGCGCTGTCGGCTCTGGAAGTGAGAACGACCGGTTTTGAAGCGCCCATGACGACCGCGCCGGTATCGGTATCGGCGAGGTAAGTCATCGATTTCCAGAAGATGTTTCCGGCCTGAAGGTTTGGCATCACGATAACGTCGGCCTGTCCGGCAACGGGTGAGTCGATTCCCTTATTTTCGGCTGAGTACGGGCTGATTGCGAGGTCGAGCGACAGCGGTCCGTCGACGATACAGTCTTTGATCTGGCCGCGGTCGTTCATCTTACACAAAACCGCCGCGTCGTACCCATCAGGCATGTTCTTGTTGACTTCTTCGACCGCTGAGAGCAGCGCTACTTTCGGCATTTCGGTTTCAAGCGCGTTGGCAAGTTCGGTCGCGTGTTCGATGATCGCTTTTTTGTCTTCCAAGGTCGGTTCGACGATCATGGCGCAGTCGGTCGCGATAAACATACGGTCCTGTTGTTTGCTGTCGACGGCCGTGAGTGAGCACAGCGTCTTACCCGTACGCATCCCGTGTTCTTTATTTAAGATCGCGCGAAGGAACGCGTTCGTGTGCATGTGGCCCTTACACAAAACGTCGGCGTCTCCGACGACGCAGGCTTCGACGGCTTTGGCCGCGGCTTTATGGTCGTCCGGTTCGTCGATGATGACGTTCTTTTCAAGATCCAGGCCGATTCCAGGGGCCAGCTCGCGGATCTTTTGTTCGTCTCCGACTAAAATCGCGGTCCCGAGATCGTTGTCGTTTAAGAGTTTGGCCGCTTCGAGCGCAACTTCGTCGGCCGCTTGGGCAAAAGCAACGACGGGTTCTCTTTCGTCGTCTTTACTGAGTTCTTTTACTTTTTCCTTGATTTCCTCAAAATGAAGCATGTTCACCTCTTTAAATTTTTTTGATTTTTAGTCTCAAGCTGTTTTCGCTTTTAAAAGCGTTTTCAAATTCCAGAACGTAGTCGATATAAAGCTCGACCAACATACCGTCCTCGTAGACTTTACGGAGTTCGTTCGTCGTCAGCGCCACCATCGACCCACCAAAAGGGGTTCGGTAAAACAGGTGGTGCGTTTGGCCTTCGCTGAACTTCAAGACCCCGTTAACACCGCCCATACGGCTAACGACGACGAGGTCTTTTTCGACACTGATCTTGGTCGTCGTTTCCTCAGCTCCGATCACGTCCGACTCGTCGTAAGTGAGGACGATCGTCCCGTCGCTACGCTCCTCGTAAATGCCTTCGGTGACGACTTCGATCTCGTCGTCTTGTCCCTGGGAACTTACCTCGGCCGTCATGTGAATACGAACGTTCATCCGACTCTCTTTCGCTTGGCACCCTTTAAGAGCCTTCTGATTAACTCATCGTAGGAAATTCCGGAATTTTCCCACATCATCGGGTACATAGAAATCGGTGTAAAGCCGGGAAGCGTGTTGACTTCGTTGATCAGGATATCTCCGTCGTCGGTATAGAAAAAGTCGACGCGCGAAAGACCACTCCCGTCGATGGCCTCAAAGGCCCTTAGAGCGTATTCTTCGATCTTATCGAGCGCTTCGTCCGGGATCTCGGCCGGAATGACCGACACGGAGGCCCCGTCCGAATTGTACTTCGCGTCGTAATCGTAAAACTCACCGCCCGGGATGATCTCACCGGGTCTGGCCGCTCTAGCTACACCGTCTTCTTCGAGAACG
>CANRHG010000226.1 GCA_947630385.1 uncultured Eubacteriaceae bacterium | reverse complement strand
CAACAAAATGACGCGTGGCTCGGTACTGATCTCGGTGCGGGGTAGGGACAAAAACGAAGCGGTGGGTCTAGCCAGACGTTTTAAAGACCTCGGCTTTAAGATCTACGCGACCGTCGGGACCTCCAAAGTCCTAGAAGACGGTGGGATCGAGAATACCCCGGTACGCAAGATCAGCGAAGAGCGCCCGAACATCGAAGACCTGATCGACGGAGAGTACATCGATTACGTGGTCTCGACTTCGGAAAAAGGGCGTCTTCCCCAGTTAGACGAAGTAAAACTACGGCGAAAAGCCGTCGAACGCGGCATCGGGCTCTTTACCGCCCTCGATACGGCCGCGGCCTTTTGCTCGAGCCTAGAGACCGGAAAGCGTCTCGACGACATCGAGCTCGTAGAACTCAATTCAATATAAATAGGAACATTATGGCTGAAAAATTAGACGAATTCGTTGTCACCGAAGAGGGACAAGAAGAACTTAAAAAGAGACTAGAAGAACTCCGGACCAAACGTTATGAAGTGGCCGAACGCATCAAGACCGCGCGCGGCTTTGGGGACTTATCCGAAAACGCGGAATACGACGAAGCCAAACAGGAACAGGGCTTTGTCGAAAGCGAGATCAACGCGCTCGAAGCCAAGCTCAAGAACTTAAAAGTCATCTCGGACGATGAGATCTCGACCGATACGGTCTCGGTCGGCTCGTACGTCAAGGTCCACGACCTACAGTTTGACGTCGAAGACGAATACCGCATCGTGGGCTCGGCCGAAAGCGACATCAAAAAGCACCGCCTTTCGAACACCTCGCCCGTGGGCAGGGGTCTTATCGGCCACTCGATCGGGGACCGCGTCAAGATCAAGGTCCCGGCGGGTGAAGTCGAGTATGAGATCCTAGAGATCAGGAGATAAGCTTGGAAGAACTCACCGAAGTCCTACAAAAACGCAGAGAAAAGTTAGATAAACTCCTAGACGAAGGTATTAACCCGTTTAAAGAGACCAAATTTGACCGCGACGCGCTCGCGGCCGACATCAACGAGAATTTCAAAGACTACGAAGACAAGACCGTAAAAATCGCCGGTCGTATCATGAGTAAGCGCGGCCAAGGAAAAGTCGGCTTTTACGACCTGCTCGACTCGTCCGGAAAGATCCAGCTTTTCTTAAAAAAGGACCTGTTAGAAGACTACGACCGCATCAAGACCTACGACATCGGCGACATCGTCGGCGTGACGGGTGAAGTCTTTCGCACCCAAAGGGGCCAGATCTCGGTCCGGGTGACCGACCTGGTACTGCTATCGAAGTCACTCCAGATCCTACCCGAAAAGTTTCACGGGCTAAAGGACCCGGACCTTCGCTACCGTCAGCGCTACGTAGACCTGATCGTTAACTCTGAGGTCAAAGACGTCTTTTTGACCCGCTCGAAGATCATCCGCATCATAAGAGACTTTTTCGATGAGCGCGGGTTTATCGAAGTGGAAACGCCGGTACTGAATAATCTGGCCGGCGGGGCCAACGCCAGGCCCTTTGAGACCTACCACAACGCGCTCGGGATTCCGCTGTACCTCCGCATCGCCCTAGAACTTCCGCTAAAGCGACTCATCGTCGGCGGGTTCGACAAAGTCTACGAGATCTCAAGGGTGTTTCGCAACGAGGGGATGGACGCCCAACACAATCCGGAGTTTACCCTGCTTGAAAGCTACGAAGCCTACGTCGACTACCACCAGGTCATGGATCTCGTCGAAGACCTCTTTCACACGATCGGCAAAAAACTCTTAGACAGCGAAACGCTTAAGTACGACGGAAAAGAGATCAGCCTTAAAAAGCCGTTTCGTCGGGCGAAGATGGTCGATCTGGTAAAAGAAGTCACGGGGATCGATTTTGACCGTATGGATCTAGACGAAGCGAGAGAGGAAGCGAAGAAGCTCGGGATCGAAGAAGAAAAGCTCGGAACTCTCGGGGAGATCATCGCGGCCGTCTTTGAAGACAAGGTCGAAGAAACGCTCATCCAGCCGACCTTCGTGACGATGTATCCGGTCGAAGTCTCGCCACTGTCCAAACGCGACCCGGATGACGAACGTTATACGCAGCGTTTTGAACTCTTTATCGACGGTAACGAGTACTGCAACGCTTTTTCCGAACTCAACGACCCGATCGATCAAAAACAGCGCTTTATAAAGCAGATGGAAAAGAAAAACGCGGGCGACGACGAAGCGCACCCGTACGACGCGGACTTTATTAACGCTTTAGAAGTAGGCATGCCACCGACGGGCGGGCTCGGTATCGGGATCGACCGCCTCGTGATGCTCTTTACCGGTCAGACCTCCATCCGCGACGTGATCCTGTTCCCGACGATGAAAAATCTTGATTAAAAAGGTCGGTTTGGGATAGGGTTATGGCATCGAGTAAAGCGTACCTAGACTTTATTTTAGGGCAACTCTCAGAACTGGACGATATCTCCTATCAGGCTATGATGGGAGAATTCATCATCTATTACCGCGGTAAAATCGTAGGCGGTATCTACGATGACAGATTGCTTGTAAAACCAATAAAAGCAGCCATCCACTACATGCCGACGGCTCCGTATGAATTACCCTATGAGGGAGCAAAAGAGATGTTGCTGGTG
>CANRHG010000225.1 GCA_947630385.1 uncultured Eubacteriaceae bacterium | reverse complement strand
GAGGCCGTAACGTTTAGGGCTTCTAAGATCTTGGCGTTGACGATTTCTTCGACCTTGGCGATCTCTTCGTCGGTCATCGGCTCGTAGTGGTTAAAGTCAAAACGCAGGCGCGTCGGCGTCACGAGCGAGCCCGCCTGATTGACGTGATCGCCCAGAACGATCTTGAGCGCTTTTTGAAGCAGGTGGGTCGAGGTATGGTTGCGTTCGGTGGCTTTTCTGCGCGCCATGTCCACTTCCGAGGTCACCGGTTCGCCGGCGCTAAGGCTGCCTTCGACGATATCGCCGTAGATGATGTGACGGCCTAGGCTTCCCTTTTTTACGTCGTTGACCCGTACGAGCCCGTCGCTCTGTAAGGCGCGGATCGTCCCGTGGTCTCCCGTCTGTCCACCGCTTTCGGCGTAAAGTGGGGTCTCATCGAGTAGCAGCTGTACCGAGTCCCCGACCGATCCCGTCGAGATGAGCTCGCCGTCTTTGATGATCCCGAGGATCGTGCCTTCCGACGACGGGGTGTGATAACCCGTAAAGTTCGTCAGTGCCTCGGGTCCGAGCGGGTTGAAGGGATCGTCGGCAAAAACGGCGATGTCGCTTTCGGCCCGCGCTTTTCTGGCGCGTTCGCGCTGCTTTTTCATCTCTTCTTCAAAGACGTCTTCTTCGAGCTTGAGGCCATTTTCGGCTAGGATCTCACGGGTCAGATCGACCGGGAAACCGAAGGTATCGTAAAGCCTGAACGCGGCCTCTCCCGGAAATACATCCTTTCCCTGAGTCAGGACTTCTTTTATCTGCATATCGAGTAGTCCTAGACCCTGATCGATGCGTTCCTGGAAGCGTTCTTCTTCTATTTTAATTAATTTCTTAATGTAATCTTCTTTTTCACCGAGTTCCGGATAAGCGTCCTTTGAGGTGCGGATGACTTCACCCGCGACGTCGTATAGGAACGGCTCGTCGAGCCCCAAAAGTTTTCCGTGGCGAACGGCCCGCCTTAAGAGCCTTCTAAGGACGTAGCCGCGGCCTTCGTTACTCGGCATGATCCCGTCGGCGATCATAAAGGTGACGCTACGGACGTGGTCGGTGATGACACGAACCGAGATGTCTTTTTTCTCGTCGCTACCATAATCGACGCCGGTGATATCGCAGATGTAGTCGAGCACGTGTTTTATCGTATCGACTTCGAAGATGTTGTCGACCCCCTGCATGATGACGGCCAGGCGTTCAAGGCCCATGCCCGTGTCGATGTTCTTTTGGATCAGATCCGTGTAAGAACCGTCTTCCTGATGGTCAAACTGCGAGAAGACCAGGTTCCAGAATTCGACGTAGCGGTCGCAGTCGCAGCCCGGCGCGCAGTCGGGTTTGCCACAACCGTATTCTTCCCCACGGTCGTAGTAGATCTCCGAGCAAGGCCCGCACGGACCCGTCCCGTGTTCCCAGAAATTGTCTTCTTTCCCAAGCCGTGAGATGTGATCCATCGGCACCCCGACTTTTTCGTGCCAGATGCGTTCGGCTTCGTCGTCGTCCTGGTAGACCGTGACGTACAGTTTTTCTGGGTCCATCCCCATGACTTCGGTACAAAATTCCCAGCTCCAGGGAATGATCTCTTCTTTAAAGTAATCCCCGAACGAGAAGTCCCCGAGCATTTCAAAGAAAGTCCCGTGGCGGGAAGTGATCCCGACGTTTTCGATGTCCGGCGTGCGGATGCACTTTTGGCAGGTCGTCACGCGTTTTCTCGGCGGGATCTCGTCTCCGGTAAAGTACGGCTTCATCGGCGCCATCCCGGAGTTGATGATCAGTAAGCTTTTATCGTTGACCGGTACCAGGGAAAAACTTTTAAGGCGAAGGTGGTCTTTTGATTCAAAAAATTCGAGAAATTTTTCCCTGATCTCATTTAATCCTAGTGACTGCATATATTCTCCTCTACTAGAGCTTTTTGCGATTGGTAACACTATATTATACTACGTTTTTTCTTTTGAACCAAATTACGCCGGTTTAAAGGCCACTCACACTTTTTGATACGCTTATTTACTTTTTAAACCGAGGCCTTAGGACCCCTTATATCTCCGTCCGAGCCGGTCTTCTTATGAAAAGAGTCGATGATATCTTTTAGCGTTACCTGCGACATCTCTTTTTCGATGCTTTGCTGGATCTTATCGTAGTGGTCCTGGAGGGCGTACTGGATGTTGACGCCCACCCCACACTCCGGATTGGTGTGGGTATCCAGATGTAGTAGTGGTTTATCCCCTTCGACGGCGCGGTAGATATCGAGCAGGCTTATTTCATCTTCGGCTCTTGCAAGGGAAGGCCTCGCGTGGCCCCTTACCGTCGTAATTAGACCCGACTTTTTAAGTTTTGACATGATCTGTCGGACAAAGGCCGGGTTGGTCTTTACGCTCTCAGCGATCGCCTGCGAGGTCAGGTCCGAGTCCTTTTTTAGCGCGATAAAGCTTAATATGTGGACCGCGTCGCTCAGTTTCGTGGAATACTTCATAATAACTCCTATTAGTTGTAATTTTTATTATAACACCTATTGACAAATATGAGGAAAAGGGCTCTTAACCGACTTTTTGGAAATGCCCATGTCAATCCCAAATTCGGGTAAATTTTCATCTTAAAACCCACAAAA
>CANRHG010000224.1 GCA_947630385.1 uncultured Eubacteriaceae bacterium | reverse complement strand
CTCTTGATATTAATAATTATACTCAGGAAATGGACCCTGAAGAAATTCAGGAAAAAATTCAGGACTTATTTACTTAATCGGAGATTAGTTTTGGAATATATTCAAAAAATAAACAAGATAAAACCTTATGTATTTTCAATCGTGGATACATACGGACTTCTTGATCAACGAAAACTTACTAAAAGACGACGTTTATACGAGTATCCACATCGAAGAACACGAATGCGAAGCGCGCGAAACCAAGCTCGGACCCGAAGAGATCACGAGGGATCTTCCAAACGTCAGCGAGGACATGTTAAAGAACTTAGACGAGCGCGGTATCATCCGTATCGGGGCGGAGGTCAAGTCCGAAGACATCCTGGTCGGAAAAGTCACGCCGAAAGGTGAGACGGACCTTTCGGCCGAAGAAAAACTCTTACGGGCGATCTTCGGAGAAAAGGCCAGAGAGATCAGGGATACTTCCCTTAAAGTCCCGCACGGGGAATCGGGGATCGTCGTAGACGTCAAGGAATTCTCGAGAGAGAACAAGGACGAAGACCTAAAACCGGGCGTAAAGAACATGGTACGCGTCTATATCGCGACCAAGCGCAAGATCTCGGTCGGGGACAAGATGGCCGGACGCCACGGAAACAAAGGGGTCGTCTCCCGTATCCTGCCCCAGGAAGACATGCCCTTCCTTCCGGACGGGACGCCGCTTGACATCTGTCTAAACCCACTTGGGGTTCCCTCACGTATGAACATCGGACAGGTCCTTGAAGTCCACCTCGGACGGGCCGTCAAAGAACTCGGCTGGCACATCGCGACCCCGGTCTTTGACCCGGCAAGAGAGCAGGACATACAGGAACTCCTGACCCAGGCGGGCCTTGACGCGGACGGTAAAGTACAGCTTTACGACGGCCGTACCGGAGAGCCGTTTGACAACAAAGTCACGGTCGGCTACATGTACTATCTCAAGCTCCATCACCTCGTCGACGATAAGATGCACGCCAGAAGCTCCGGACCGTACTCCCTCGTCACCCAACAGCCGCTCGGCGGCAAGGCCCAGTTCGGCGGTCAGCGTTTTGGCGAGATGGAAGTCTGGGCCCTCGAAGCTTACGGTGCCAGCCACACCCTAGAAGAGATCATGACGATCAAATCCGACGATACCGTCGGACGTGTCTCGGCCTATAAAGCCATCGTTAAAGGTAAAAACATTCCAAAGCCCGGCATGCCCGAATCCTTTAAGGTCCTACTTAAAGAATTCCAGAGCCTAGGGCTAGACGTGGAAGTACTAGATAAAGACCACAACGTTTCATCCATCGCCGAATCGATCGATCACGACCCGATGGTCGAGTTTGCCAACGAAATCACCGGCAAGCCCACCGAAGAGGATTACGTCGACGCCGACGGGATCCAGATCATCGACGCCGAAGAGATCGATAGCGATATTCTATAGTTAGAGAGGTAAAAATGAGTCAAGATTTCGATTTTGATTCCCTGCGAATCGGATTGGCCTCCCCCGAGAAGATCCGTGCGTGGTCGCACGGGGAAGTCAAGAAGCCGGAGACCATCAATTACCGAACCCTCAAGCCGGAAAAAGAAGGGCTCTTTTGCGAGCGCATCTTTGGACCGACCAAAGACTGGGAATGCAGTTGCGGTAAATACAAGCGCATCCGCCACAAAGGGATCGTCTGCGAAAACTGTGGCGTAGAAGTCACCGAGTCGAGCGTGCGTAGAGAGCGCATGGGCCACATCGAGCTGGCCGCGCCGGTCTCGCACATCGCTCTTGCGGCTCCTGTATCCCACATCTGGTACTTCAAAGGAATCCCGAGCCGTATGGGACTGATCCTTGAAATGTCGCCCAGAAACCTCGAACGCGTGCTCTACTTTGCCTCTTACATCGTCCTCGATCCAGGCGAAACCCCGCTGGCCTACAAACAGGTCCTGACCGAAGCCGAACTCGCCGAAGCGCGCGAAATGTACGGCGAGGACGCTTTTAAGGTCGGTATCGGGGCCGAAGCCATCCAAACCCTTCTTAAAGAGATCGACCTCGACAAAGAAGCGGCAACGCTCAAGGCCGAGCTCAAGGACGCCACGGGGCAAAAAAAGATAAGAATTGCAAGAAGATTAGAAGCGATCGAAGCCTTTAGAAACTCGCACAACCGTCCCGAGTGGATGATTTTAGACGTCATCCCGGTCATCCCGCCGGAACTGCGCCCGATGGTACAGCTCGACGGGGGACGTTTTGCCACGAGCGACTTAAACGACCTGTACAGAAGGGTTATCAATCGTAACAACCGTCTTTCGAAGCTACTCGATCTGGACGCGCCGGAGATCATCGTCCAGAACGAAAAGCGCATGCTTCAGGAAGCCGTCGACTCGCTAATCGATAACGGACGTCGCGGAAGGGCCGTTACGGGACCGGGTAACCGCCCGTATAAGTCCCTCTCCGACATGCTTAAAGGTAAACAGGGGCGTTTCCGCCAGAACCTACTCGGAAAACGCGTCGACTACTCCGGGCGTTCGGTCATCGTCGTAGGACCCGAACTTAAGATGTACCAGTGCGGGCTGCCAAAAGAAATGGCGATCGAGCTGTTTAAGCCCTTTGTCATCCACGAACTCGTCGAGCGCCAGCTCTCGAGTTCG
>CANRHG010000223.1 GCA_947630385.1 uncultured Eubacteriaceae bacterium | reverse complement strand
AAAGGTCCTCGGGACCATGTCGATGTCCGGATTTTCCTTGATCTTGTTGTAGAGGTACATCACGTGTAGGGCGTTTAGGAGCTGGCGCTTGTACTCGTGGATGCGCTTGACCTGGACGTCAAAGATCGAGTCGGGGTTGACCTCGATGTCGAGCGTGTCCTTGATGTATTTGGCGAGTCTCTCCTTGTTGGCCCGCTTGATCTGGCGCAGTTCTTCGAGCAGCTTCTTATCGTCCTTGTATTCGGCCAAGGCGGTAAGCTCTTGCATCTGTCCGGCCTGTTCCCACTCGTTTCCGATACGCTCTGAGATGGCTTTGGGCAGTTCCGGATTGGCCGAGTACATGAAGCGGCGCTGCGAGACGCCGTTGGTGACGTTCGTGAATTTTTCCGGCATGACCTGGTAAAATTCCTTGAACGTGTCGGTCTTTAGGATGTTGCTGTGGATCTCGGCCACGCCGTTGACCGAATGCGCCCCGATGATGGCGAGATTTGCCATGTGGACGTTGCCGTCCTGCAGGATCGAGATGCGGTAGTTGCGGTCTTCCTCGTTCGGGTAGCGGTTGTTCATCTCTTCTAAGAAGCGTCTGTTGATCTCTTCGATGATCATATACACGCGCGGCAGGAGCTGGCGCACCATGTCCGCCGGCCACTTCTCTAAGGCTTCGGGCAGGACCGTGTGGTTGGTGAAGGTGATCGCTTTAGACGTGATGTCCCACGCTTCGTCCCAGCCGTAGCCTTCTTCGTCGATTAGAATGCGCATGAGTTCGGGGACTGCCAGGGCCGGGTGGGTGTCGTTGATGTGAATGACGATCTTGTCGGCAAAGCCGTCGAGGTTTCCGTACTGCTTTTTATAACGCCGCACGATCCGCTTAAGACCCGCGGCCGTAAAGAAGTATTCCTGTTTTAGCCGTAGGAGTCGTCCCTCAAAACCGGCGTCGGACGGATATAGGATCTGCGAGATCGACTCGGCGTCGCTCTTACGCTGCATGGCCTGGAGGAAGTTGCCTTCGTTGAAGGTCTTAAGGTCGAACTCTTCGGCGGGTTCGGCCGACCACAGACGCAGTGAGTTGACCGTTTCGTTGCCCCAGCCCGGGATCGGGATGTCGTAGGGCACGGCCAGTATCGGCGTATAGTTTTTCAGTTGAAAATAGGATTTTCCGTCGGCCCAGCTCTCTTCGACGTGGCCGCCGTACTTGACGATGACGGCTTTGTCGCGCTTTTCGACTTCAAACGGGTAATCCCCCGTTTCGAGCCAGTCGTCGGCGACTTCGACCTGTTCGTTGTTGACGATCTTTTGCTCAAACAGCCCGTACTTGTAGCGGATGCCGTTGCCGTGGCCCGGAAAGTCCATCGAGGCCGTCGAGTCCAGGAAACAAGCCATGAGCCGCCCGAGCCCGCCGTTTCCGAGGGCCGGGTCGTGTTCGGCCGCCTGGATGGCTTCGTAGTCGAGCCCGAGTTCTTCCAGGGCTTCCGGTACGATCTCACCGAGGCCCAGGTCGTTTATATAAAGTCGCAGCAGGCGTCCGATCAAAAACTCGATCGAGAAAAAATAGACCTGCTTGTCCGTGAGTTTGTTGTAGTGTTTTTGCGAAGCCACCCACTCTTTGTTGATCTCTTTCATGATCAGGTTGGACAGCGCCCGATATTGTTGCACGACCGTGGAACCTTCGCTGAAATCATGGTTAGTGATGTTTTCAACTTCGCTGATAAAATTCTTCTTGAACGCTTCCTTGTTCGTTTTGGTCGGTTTTACGTTAAGTGGGTTAGCCGTTGTCGTTTTCTTAGAAGTCTTAGTACTCAAAACAACTCTCTTTCATTTTATTTCTCTTTTTTGTTTTTCTTTTTCTTTTCCTTACGTACGTTTTTCTTGCCGGCTTTGTAAATGAGCCCGGTCATCGGCGGAACCTTGATGTTGATGGAAAAGTCCCGGTAATTGGCCGTGACCGGCTGGGCCTTGACGGTCTTTTTGACCTTAAAGCCGCTGCCGCCGTACTTTTCTTCATCCGAGTTAAAGATCAGACGGTAGGTGCGGTCTTCCGGTACCCCGACGAGGTACTCTTCGTAGCTTGCCGGCAGGAAGTTTAAGACGCACACGAGGTCTTCACTGGGATCGCCCGTCATACGCACGAACGAGATCACGCTCTGGTGGGCGTTGTCGGCGTCGATCCACTCAAAGCCGTCCCAGCCGTTGTCGTTGGTCCAAAGGGCTTTTTCCTTTTTGTACAGCTTGTTTAAGTCCTTGACGAACTTGTAGTAGCCCGAGTGTTTTGGCTCGTTTAGCATGAACCATTCGAGCTGTTCGTAGTAGCGCCACTCCGTGAACGGGGCAAATTCTTGGCCCATGAAGTTGAGTTTCTTGCCCGAGCGCGTGAACATGAAAGTTAAGAGAAGTCGCATCTCGTTGAACTTCATGTCGTAGTCGCCGAACATCTTGTTTAAAATCGTTCCCTTGCCGTGGACGACTTCGTCGTGCGAGAGCGGCAGGATGAAGTTTTCGCTGAAGGCATACGACATCGGGAAGGTCAGGCGGTCGTGGAACTGGTTACGGACGTAGGGGTCGGTCTGCATGTAGTTTAAGGTGTCGTGCATCCAGCCCATGTCCCACTTGTAGTTAAAGCCGAGTCCGCCTTTGTCGACCGGCC
>CANRHG010000222.1 GCA_947630385.1 uncultured Eubacteriaceae bacterium | reverse complement strand
GTTGTCAAAGACCTCGTACTTGGCGGTCGGAATACCGTACTTTTTCATGAGATCTTTGGCAAAGGACTTGCTCGCTTCGATGCACGCGGCCTTTTTGTCGGGGCCAAAGGACGGGATCCCGACTGCTTCAAGCCGGTCGACGAGCCCGAGCGCCAGCGGATCGTCCGGGGCCACGACGGCAAAGTCGACCTTGCCTTTTGCAAAATCGACGACCGCGTCCAGGTCCGTCGCGGAAATGGGAACGCACTCGGCTTCGACCATTCCGGCGTTTCCCGGAACGGCGTAGATCTTATCGATATCTTTATTCTCTCTTAATTTCTTTATGATCGTATGTTCTCGGCCACCCGAGCCGACGACTAAAATATCCATGTTCACTCCGTTTTTTCTTTTATCATACCACGAGCGCCGGGATAAAAAATTATCCAAAACCGCTCGAAACCGTCCCCTTTATCGTCTACTATTAAATAAAGGAGAGATTAATGAAAGCATTATCGATTCACCCACCGTACGCGATGGAAATCGCTTTGGGTCTTAAACCCATTGAGTATCGCAGCTGGGATACCAGTTACCGCGGACCGCTACTGATCTGTTCGACCAAAGCGCACGGCGAGCCGGGAACGCTCCCGGGCCACGCCGTCTGTATCGTAAATCTAGTCTCTACCCATAAGTACGGAGAGTACGACTACGGTTGGGAACTCAAAGATCCCAGACCGATCGAACCGGTTCCCGTTTCCGGACGCCAGCGTATCTTTAACGTTGACTTCGAGGAAAAAGACCTGAACATCTGCCCGAAAAGCGGGAGCAATCGCAGGTCCTGGATGAACAAGTACTTTTACCCCAAGATACCCGGCGCCAAAAAAAGGTACGGAATTTTCTAACCAAATATCCCCTGGCTACCGCTCACTCGAGCGAAAGCCAGGGGACGTTTCTAATCGATGTAAACTTTGTGTCCGTGGACCGACAGACGGTCCGAACAGAACAGATCCACGGCTTCGGGTAGAATCTGCCACTCACATTCCTGCATGATCCGCTTTTGAAGACTCTCCGGCGTATCGTCCGGCAACACGTCTATAGCCTTTTGGAGGATGACCGGTCCGTGGTCGCATTTGCCGTCGACGAAGTGGACGGTCGCGCCGGAAAGTTTTACCCCGTAATCGAGCGCCGCTTCGTGAACGCGTAGCCCGTAAAAGCCCTCCCCGCAAAAAGACGGGATCAGGGCCGGGTGGATGTTGATGATCCTATTTTCATACTGCGAGACGAGATCTTCTTCTAGGATGCGCATAAATCCAGCAAGGACGATCAGATCCGGTTTGATCTCTGATAACAGTTCAATTAGCTGGGCCGAAATCTCAGCGTTATCTCCGGGCTCAAGCACGTAGGTTTTGATCCCGTGCTTTTTTGCCCGCTCGAGGGCGTACGCGTCCGGAGAGGATGAGATCACGGCCGTGATCTTCCCGTTTTTTATCTTTCCCGCCTCGATCGCGTCGAGTAGAGCCTGGAGGTTTGTTCCCCCACCCGAGACCAGTACGGCTATTTCTTTCATAGGAGGACTCCTTCCCGGTCGATGACCTCACCGATGCGGTAAGACGGAATTCCCAGATCCATCGGCTTAGGGAGCACCAGCACCATACCGATACCCATGTTAAAGGTGTTGTACATTTCGCGCTCCGATACCTCCCCGACCTTTTGGATCTTTTTAAAAATATCCGGGACCGGGTAAGCTTTCGTGTCGATCTTAACCCCGAGTCCACCCGGTAAGATCCTAGGGATGTTTTCGATAAAACCGCCGCCCGTGATGTGGGCAATTCCCTTGATTGGAACGTTTTTTTCGATCAAAGAAAGAACCGGTTTTACGTAGATCCTTGTCGGCGTAAGCAGTTCTTTAAGGAGCTCTTTATCGTCCGGTCCGAAAATTTTTCGAACCAGCGAAAAACCGTTGGAGTGGACCCCGCTCGAGGGAAGACCGTACAAGACGTCTCCGACTTTGATCTCACTTCCGTCGATAATTTTCTCTCTATCGACGATCCCCGTCACAAACCCGGCCAGGTCATATTCGTCCTCAGGGTAAAAACCCGGCATCTCCGCGGTTTCCCCGCCGACGAGCGCGCATCCGGCCTCAAGACAACCTTCCGCGATTCCCTTTACGATCTCTTTGATCCGCCCCGGTTTATTCTTACCACAAGCGATGTAGTCTAGGAAGTAAAGCGGTCTTGCGCCCCCACAGACGATGTCGTTGACGCACATCGCGACGCAGTCGATGCCGACCGTGTCGTGTTTGTCCAGGGCAAAAGCCAGTTTAAGTTTGGTCCCGACCCCGTCGGTTCCGGAGACCAATACCGGATCTTTGTAGTCGTTTGTATTTAGCGCATAAAGGCTTCCAAAGCCACCGATGCTGTCGAGAACTTCCGGGCCGAAGGTCTCTTCGACGACCGGACGGATCTGGCGTACGGCTTCGTAGCCGGCTTCAACGTCGACGCCGGCGCTTTTGTATTTACTCATTCTTTTCCGTCCCAACAATAGGTGCAGACTTTTTCACGGTCGATCCCGATGGCTTCGAGTAGCCCGTCGAGGGACTGGTAACCGAGCGAGTCGAACCCGAGGTCTTCCTTGATCTTATTGATCATGCACTGCCCGCGTTCGCTCTTC
>CANRHG010000221.1 GCA_947630385.1 uncultured Eubacteriaceae bacterium | reverse complement strand
TTTCGAGCTCGGGGATCAGGGACTTGTTCAGGCAGCTGTACTGGTGGCGCATGAACTTATGGGTGATCTCGTTTAATTTTTCGAGCTCTTCTTTGGGCGTTCGCCCGTTTAGCCCCTTTTTGTTGTAACCGACCCCGACCTGGTCGAGCAGTCCGGCGATTCTTACGCTGAAGAACTCGTCGAGGTTGCTGGCCGTGATCGCGAGGAACTTGAGCCGGTCCATGATGGGGTTGGTCTTATCGAAAGCTTCCTCTAAGACCCGGTAGTTGAAGTCCATCCAACTTTCCTCGCGGCCGACGTACGGGCCGGATACGTAGTCTTTATCTTTATCCTTATCTTTATTTTTATCCTTCATGTTTTTTTCCGACGTTTTACTTTCAGGACCGGTCTGAGCTCAAAGACGCGTTCCATCCAGATGCTGTCGCGGTTGAAATAATAACTCTCAAGCTGTGTGTTGTGCGAAGTCGTGACCGAGACGACGAGTTCGTCTTCCCCGAGCGAGCAGGAGATCTTGTCGACTTTGCCGCGCCGGCTCTGGTCGATGCTCGTGGCGATCTTTAAAATCGCCATGATCCGAAAGACGGTCAGTTGGTCTTCAAAACTAAGATCGAGCGTCCCCTCCCTGGTCTTTTCGTAGCTGTTGGTCTTAACGCCCCAACACACGCGCGACAAAATCACTTCTTCGGCCGCGCTAAGACCCACGATCTGCTCCCTGCGGACGATCTCTTCGGCGGCGCGGGCCTGGCCTTCTTCGCCGCCAAACTGCCCGACGTCGAGTAGCCTGCAGGCAAGGATCAGTAGCAGGCGTTCGCGTTTTGAGAGTTTATAACTCTTTTTTAAGGTGTCAAAAATGCGCAGGGCGTAGTTTTCGACGTTTTTTACGTGCTCCAGATCGACCCCGTAGCGTCTTGCCACGGCGTAGGCGCTGGCTTTGGCCCCGTCGATTAACCAGTTTCTCAAGGCTTTTGTAAGCGTGGCCTTAAACTCGAACTGGACCGTAGCGTAAGCGATATCCCGTTGGATCAGGATGATCCGGTCCACGTCCGCGGTGTGGATCATCTGCCTGGCTACTAGAATCGTCGACTGGATCGTCAGCGACTGCGACTCGGTAAGTTCCGGATGCAGGCTTCTGATCTGTTCGGGGGTCAGTTCCTTTAAGTCCTTGTACGCGTTTTCGATCGTTTCCCGCTCGAAATAATACAGCTGTCCGTCCTGTTTGTTGGGGTAGATCTTAGCCAGTACTCGGGCGTCTTTGGTCATTAGGGCGACCCGGTCGACGTCGCGCCCGCCGATGTGCGAGATCGCGAGCCTTAGCTTGTTTTGGATGATCTCGGACAAAAGTTTCGAGTAGTGCGTGCGCTCCCTGGTGATCGTCTCGACGAGTTCGGTGAGTTTTAAATACCCGTACGGGATCTCTTCGGTGTAATCGATGATCCCGTCGCCGGTCAAGGCAAAGTCGATCCCCTGGGCCGTGAACGAGGCCATCATCATGTTGCCCTCACGCACGTCTTCCCCCTCGGAGAGGTACAACCCCGCCGACAGGCAAAACAGGCTCATCTCGTCGTCGTCCGTTAGTATCTTAAAGGTGCACTCGGGGTAGAGCTCCTTGATACGGGCGTAGACGAAGATGAAATTTCGCGCCAGCGTCATCTCACGCGAGAAAATGAGGCGGATCTCTTCGGGATCGGACTCACCCGCGAGTCGGATGTAGCCTTTTAAGAGTTTGTATAAATGTTTGGCCGTTTGGGGCCCGATGATCCCGGTCGAGTAGATCTCATCCCCGAGCTCGGTGTCCTGGTAGGCCCGCTCTAGGATCTGGGCTTTACGGCCCTGGCCGCGCTGGGCGCTGATGACCTCGATCAGATTCGGGCCGATGTAGATGCAGGCAAAACGGTTCATAGGTAGTCCCCGCTAAAAGCCGCGCCGACGATCCCCGCTTCGTTTTCAAGGGCCGCCGGAAGTATCGGCGTGTCGGCCAGTTCCGGAAAGGTCACTTTCTTTCTGACGGCCCGTCTGAGCGGGATAAACAGGGCGTCCCCGGCTTTGGAAAGGCCCCCGCCGACGACAAAAACTTCCGGGTCCAGGATGTCGATCAGGTTACTGATGCTGTCGGAGAGTTTGTCGATGACGACTTCTACGCTCTCCTGGGCAGCCTTATCCCCGGCTCCTGCCAACTCGAAGATCTCACGGGCCGTAAGTCTCTTTCCCGTCTTTTTCTCGTATCTCCTAATTAGTCCCGTCGCCGAAGCGTAGGTTTCAAGGCAGCCGTTTTTGCCGCAGTTGCAGGTGTAAAAATTCGGCCCATGAAGGGTGTGGCCGAACTCGCTTGCGATCCCGTGGGCGCCTTCGACGACCTTACCGTCTAAGATGATCCCACCCCCGACGCCGGTTCCGAGCGTATAGACGACCACGCTGTCCCTCCCTTTTGCCGCGCCGATGCGGTTTTCGGCCACGGCTACGGCCGTCGCGTCGTTGATCAGACTCACCGGAAGGCCGGTCGCTTCGCTTAAGTCTTTGGCGAGCGGCTCGTTTTTCCAAAAAATATTCGGCGCGTTTAAGACCTCGCCCTTTTTTACGATCCCCGGAACGCCTACCCCGATTGCCTCAACCTTTCGCCCGCTTTTTTTGGCGGAGTCGGTGATGTTTTTACAAAGCCC
>CANRHG010000220.1 GCA_947630385.1 uncultured Eubacteriaceae bacterium | reverse complement strand
TACGGGAGCCTTCGAAACTACTTTAGCGGCAAAGAGCTCGACAGCGTGATGAACTATCCGTTTCGCACGGCCCTACTCGAGTTTTACCGTTGGGAGAAAAACTCGTCCCAGACGATGCGCGCGCTCGTGTCTCTCTACGACCACTACCCGCACGAGAATTTCTACTCGAACATGAACCTGCTCGACTCGCACGACCGAAAACGTATTTTAACGGCGCTGGGCGATCTGCGCCCGGACGAGGGCCTGAGCGAAGCCGAACGGGAAGCTTTTGAGCTCAGCGAAGAGGCCTTAGAGCTCGCCAAAAAACGCCTGCTCGCGGCGACGACCTTTCAGATCGCCTTTCCGGGGGTTCCGACGATCTACTACGGCGACGAGACGGGCATGCAGGGACTCGAAGATCCGTACAACCGCGGCCCGATGAACTGGGACGATATCGACGAGGAGATCTTCGAGCATTATAAGAGTGTACTTGACTACCGCAACAACAGCGACGTCTTAAAAAAAGGCGATTTTACCCCGCTTTGGACCGAAGACGACGTGCTCGCCTACAAGCGCTCCTATAAGGACCAGAGCGTACTGGCGCTGATCAACCGCAGCCCGTACGCGAACACGACCTTAGATCTTTCGGAGCACGGGACTTTCGGCTGGGACGTCCTTAGCGGACAGCTATTTGATCTTTCGGAGACGACCCTCGATCCGCTCGAAGGCCGCATCATCGAGATCGAAGAAAAAGGAGACCAAGATGGCTAACGTGAGCGAAATTATCCAGATTTCCAAACAGACGGTCTCGGGTTATTTTGAAACGGTAAAAAAGAAAAAGGAATTACAAAAACGCAAAAAAGAGATCGCCCCGATGGCAAGCCGTATCCCCGGCTCGACCTTAGGGCCGATCGCGCTGATCTTCGGCTCGACCCTGCTAGCGGTGATACTGGCCCTGATTTTTGTAAACGTCCTGTTTTACGACAACTCTCTCGGGCTTGCCTTAGGGATCGGGATCGTCCCGATCGCGCTCTCCCTGTTTCTAATCATCTGGGGCTACCGTAAAAACACCCAGGCCAAGTTTTACGAAGAGTACAGGATCTTCTTCGATAAAAAGCCGTTCGCGAAGATCACGACGCTGGCCAAGCGTACCGGAGCGTCCGTCTCGGCCACGACGAAACGGCTTAGGTACTTTAAGGAAGCCGGCTACTACCCAAAGGCTTTTTTTACCGAAAACGACCACTACTTTGTCCTTAGTAAAGGGGCCGAGCAGATGCTCGGTGAGGAGCTCGAAAAACAGGAAGAGGTCCGTAAGAGACAAGAACAGGAAGAAACCCTTAAAAACGACTACCCCGTCTTTAGCGAAGTCAGCGAAAACATCGACCAATCGATTGCGCTGATAAAAAATACGCCAAAAACGGGTAAGAAAAAAATGGACAAAGACCTCGAAGAGATCGAGGAGTCTTTAGACCACATCAAAAATTACCTGAGGAAAAACCCGGAACAGATCCGTACGGCCCGTAGCTTTTTAAACTACTTTCTTCCTACGACCGACCGGCTACTTAAGACCTACAGCGAGCTCGAAAACGAAGTACAGACGCCCAACGTCAAAGAGGCCAGAAAAGATATCGAAACGGTACTTTCCAGCCTTAACGCGGCTTACAAACACATGTACGACGATTTTTATACGCAGACGGCCCTTGACGTCTACTCGGACGTGACCGTCCTTGAGACTATGATTAAACAAAACTTCCCAGAAGAGGATAAACTATGAACGATGATATTTTTGATTCGACCCCTAGCCTGACGCTTGCTTCCCAAAGCACCGAAGTGGCCACGACGCCGGATTTTGAGGTGACGGCGGCCACCCTCGAACAGAACCTGCAGTCCCTTTCGGCCGACCAACAGGAAGCGCTGCAGATGGAGAGCCTGACCCCCGAACAACGTCAGGAGGTCGAAGCTTTCGCCAAGACGATCGATCTGACCAACTCGGCCGACATCACCCAGTACGGGGCCGGCTCGCAAAAAAAGATCGCCGACTTTTCCGAGATGGCGCTCGACAAGGTGCGCAGCAAGGACCTCGGCCAGATTGGGGACATGCTCTCGTCGATGGTCGTAGAGCTTCAAAACTTCGAAAAAGAAGAAGACGAAAAAGGCGGGCTCTTTGGCTTTTTCAAAAAGCAAAAAGACAAGGTCTCGGTGCTTAAAAACAAATACAGCTCCGCAGAGACCAACATCAACAAGATCGTCGACAGCCTCGAAGGCTATCAGGTCACCTTGATGCGGGACATCGCGATGTTAGACAAGATGTACGAAGTCAACAAAAACTACTTCAAAGAACTCACGATGTACATCCTGGCCGGCAAAAAGAAGCTTGAAAAAGCCCGTAACGAAGAACTGCCGGCGCTGATCCAAAGGTCTAAGCAGACGGGTCTTCCCGAAGACGTCCAGGCGGCCAACGACTACGCGCAGATGATCGACCGCTTCGACAAAAAGATCCACGACCTGGAACTGACCAGAATGATCGCCATTCAGATGGCCCCACAGATACGGCTCGTACAAAACAACGATACGCTCATGAACGAAAAGATCCACTCTTCGCTCGTGAACACGATCCCGCTGTGGAAGAGCCAGATGGCCCTGGCCCTGGGTATCGCGCACTCGACGCAGGCGCTCGAAGCCCAAAACGCGGTCACGA
>CANRHG010000219.1 GCA_947630385.1 uncultured Eubacteriaceae bacterium | reverse complement strand
AGAGAGTTTTTCTTATTTATTTTGGAGGAGCTTGATGCAAAAAAACTTAAGATTAGATATTAAAACAATTTTTGGAGCCTTTGTTCTATTTTTGTTTTTGTTTTTATCCCAAACTGGTTTAAAGGCAGCGGCGAGCCCGGTTATGGGAACACCAACTGGCTTGCCTGGGGCCTTAACGAGCGCTACGCAGGGGAATTACACCTTTAATAATGCGACCGGCAGACTTACGTTAACCGGAGATATCGCGGTAGAGTCTACAGGTAATAAGATTTGGAAGATCACTGGAAGCGCTGGGGATATAGCAAATTATAACTCCGGAATAAAGACGATCGATTTGAACGGCTACTCTATTACGGGTACTGCTCAAGGAATTACGATGCCGAATAATTCTAAGCAACTGACGACAGATAGTAACACGGCCTTGATTGTTTTTGACCCTACTTCAGGTACTGGTTTTAGTATTTTGAATAGTGGAAGTAAAGTCGGGACGATAAGCGGAACGAGTCCATCTACGAAAGGTGACAATAATTATACGATTTACGCCGCTCCATCGAGCAACGGAATGAGTTCTTTATCTTTCGGGGATGGTGTAACAGTTAAAGGGTCGACCCAGGGCGCTTTAAACTTGTGTGGGAATTATGAATATAACATCTCAGGCGGAGCGAGTATACTAGGTTATACGATCCTTAGAGGGATGCCAGCTAATAGCCCGATTACATTTAATTGTAGTGGGACGGTAGATACTAAAACGGGAAATATCGATGGACCGGCAATTCAGACCATTCAAGGAAGTCTTTCTAGTACAACAATGAATATTACCGGCGGGAGTATAACCGGTACTTATGAAGCCATTTATCAAAACGGAGCCAATGACGTCTGTAATATCAGCGGAGGCAATTTAGCCGGCGATACAGGGATATTTATTGTTGGAGGTAAGTTGAATGTTACGGGTGGCTCTGTTTCGGGGACTGGACCACAAAATAACGGAAACGGTCAAAATGGAGCTGCCATTCAGGTGGCTGGGGCCGTACCGGGTTATAGCGGCGGAAATACAAATATTAGTATTGGAGATCCTAATGATCCGACCCAACCTGAACTTTCTAGTACTTCCAATTCAACGGTCACATCCCAAAATACGGGTACGAATGGGCAACCTTATGATGCTTCGCTGGATGGTATCGATGTAGTCGGCGGAACGTTTGATAGCGCGGAAGGTAAAGATGACTTTACTCTTCCGGATAACGGAAGCACAGACGGGGAAGCGCCGACAGATTTCATCAAAGCAGGACTATTCAGCAAGCGGCCGCCACAGAACCAAATCAGTCCGGACGCGCCGTGGATGGCCGTAGACGCGGACGGGCGGACCGCCATCGCCGAGACGGAAGGCCAAATGCAAGACATCCTCACCGCCTCGGGGCTTAACGCGGTTCCGAGCGTGACGCCCAGCGGCGGGAACAATCCCAAGCTTCCTCCGAATACCGTCACGATCGACCAGATCTCGCTCGAAGGCACCCAACTCCAGTTCTACGCCCCGGCTACGGCGGGCGATACGACCCAACCTCAGGTCCTTCCGCTGGGTTTTGAAGTTGAGACCAGTAACAATGCGGCCGGCACACCGGTCGTTTACGCGAACGCTTTCGACTGGGAAATAGAACCGATCTCTCCCCCGTCTTCGAGCCCGTATCTGGCGGGACTCACCAACAACTTCCCCGATGAGATCCAAAACATCGGGCTCGCGCCGGCGATGGAAGTCTCAGGGACCGGCTGGAGTGTGGGAGACAGCTTAAACAGAGTAGGCGGAAACGATGAAGTTCAGGATACTTACCTGTACTACGGCGGAGCTATGACTACGCCGGGGATCTACCGCCTGACGGTCCAGACGAAAAATGGCGTAAACACCATCACAGGAAAACCACTTCAAGCTTCGGTCCGCTTTACGGTCACGGCCACGGACGTGGATACGGTCCTCATCACCGACCTTGGGACCGAGACCCCGGCCGACAGTCCGGTCACTTACAACATGGACCAGACCCCTTACGCGAGATACGGCTATGTGGCCATGAACGCCCAAAGCGCTCCGGTTAACGGGAGCGTCGTGACGTGGTCGCTTAATTCTACGGATTCGACGAGCTCTACGGGCAACAAAGCAAACCAGTACGCCAGGGTCAACGCCCAAAGCGGTGAGATCACCTTCCTCAATCCGACGCCGAGGAACGTCTATCTTGAACTTTACGTCACGGTCGACGGCGTGATCAGTAAGCCGGTCTTAATTAAAGTAGAAGGCGAGACGGGCGTAGCCGAAGGTATCACAGTCTGGGCCGATCCCATAAACGTCTTAACGGGTCTAAACAGTTATAACCTGGCTTCCAACATCACGGGTCTTCCCAAGGGCACACCGATTGATACGAACAACCTAAGTTTTGAATCGAGCAATCCCGCCTTTACCATTATTAACGGCAGCCTCTACGCGAGCCGCGCGGGTTATACGGGAACGACCGAGATCACGGCCGCTTACACCGACGGACCACAGTCGTATGAGACGACCTTTACGGTCAACTTCGTAAACAACGAAGTCACTCCGACCGGAGTAGCCGTTGAAGAAACCTTACAGCTTTATCTTGACGGAGCCGAAAGGAACGTGGACGCGGTCCTGACCCCATCCACGACCACGACCCACGCGACCGGATCGAGTTTCACCTACACTTCTTCGGATGAAAACGTAGCCGTCGTCGACGGTTA
>CANRHG010000218.1 GCA_947630385.1 uncultured Eubacteriaceae bacterium | reverse complement strand
GCTTTTTGCGGTGAGTCTTCTTGATCGAAGGATAGGTTTCCAGGCCGGAAGTTCTTCTACGATAAAATGGTTCTTTAAGCTTTGGATGATTAGCGAAATGGGGTAGCGCGTTTTAGTACCTAAAGCCTCATTTAGTGCCTTGTTGGTTATGATTTGTCCCTGGCATCTTGCGTAGGTAGACATAACCGCTCTTGCCTTTTCTTCGGGATTTCCGACCCCGTCTTTTTCGTTCCAAAGCCCTGAGGCCACGATCTCGTCATAAAAATTTAGGACCGGTCCCATCTGCCGGTAACCCTTAAACTTTTGCGCGGCCGGCCATCCGCCCCGGCATAAAATCAGGGCCAGTTCTTCGGCTTCAAGGGGGTTTTCGATGAAAATTCTCTCTTTTGTCCCGCTAAAGAGATCGCTCAGGCTGATCTCACCGTGGGCTTCCCAGCTCTCATAAAGGCTCATCGGGCGCATCTGAAGCGGCTTTACGCCCCAGTACTGCGGACGGAGGGACTTGGAGCTGGTAAAAAGCACCCGTCCGTAAGGGATTTTTTCATCGCCCCGCAGGTTTTCATCCGGCTCATCGATTAGGGTGACAAAGCCTTCGTTTAAGCGACCGGCCACTCTCCCGGCCGACGTCGTCTTTCCACAACCCCGTACGCCTTCGAGTATGACCGCTTTGTTTTCTTTTACGGCCGCTTCCAAAAGATTGTCGATAAATCTGTATTTCATTCAATCGGTTACTTCCAACCGAATTTCCGTTATTATTGCCGTTGCGTAGAATATCACAGATAGGTAAATTTTTCTAAAGTTTCAAACCTAAACTTTATTTTAAACCCACAAGGACCAAAATTTAAAAGGTATTACGTAAACCTGGTTGACGGTTTTGAGAACGTAAACCTGGTATACGTAAAAAAGGACCTAAAAAAACCGGCCGAGTGGCCGGGAGGCTTATACATATTTGATCGCCGTTCCGTAAGCGGCAATTTCCGCAGATTCCGATACGATCGATGAACTCGCAAAACGGACCCCAACGATAGCGTCCGCGCCCATTTCCTTCGCCTGTTCGCTCATACGGTCTAAGGCGATATTTCTGGCTTCCGTCAACATCTTGTTGTAATTGGTCAGCTCTCCGCCGATTAGGTTTTTAAAAGCCGCGCCGATGTCTTTTCCAAGGTGCTGGCTTTGAATGGTCGAGCCCTGGACAAGACCAAGGACCTCTACGTTTTTTCCCGGTATCGTATTAATCGTTGCAATTAACATGATTTCCTCCTTGTTTTATCATTCGAGGATCCCGCCGCGAAGGCTCGATGAAAACGTGACTTTCGGCGCGCGCTGCGCGGCAAATCTCTCGTTTTCCTTTAAAATCCTCCTCGGGTTATCCTCGGTGATCTCCTTCCACTTCTTAGCCCCTACGACCGCCTTACCCGTACGGGCCGCTTCACCAAAGCGCTCGTACATGTCTTTTTGGTGGGCGTCGGTCCCCATCGTGTGGACGAGCCCATCTTCGAGCATTTTGATCATCGTCGCCCGTACCGGTTTACGGTAGTAGTCGGTCAGGCTCAAAAAATTGCTCTGGATCAGGGCGCCTTCTTTTATAAAGTCGTTTAGGACGTCTACGTCTTCCTGTACGAAGTCGTAGCGTTCGGGGTGGGCGATGATCGTCCCAAAACCCATATCACTAAATTTCTTTATACCCGAAATCAGCTTTTGGGCGCTTGCGCCAAAGCATTCGGTCTCAAGAAGAAAATAACAACTCTCGCCGTAGTTTTTATAGGCCCCCTCACAGATTTGTTCGGGCACCGCGTACTCGTAGTTGATCTCGCTTCCAAGGTGTAGCTCTACCCCTAGGCCCAGCTTGTCTACGACGCGCTTTAGGATCTCAAAATTACGCCCGACTACCTCCATCGGGGCGTGCCACTTTCCGTAGGGCATGTAGTGCGGGGTCAGTACGATCTCATCAAAGCCGGCGGCTTTTGCCGCTTCGATCATACCGATACTGTCCCCAATCGTTTGCGCTCCGTCGTCAACACCAAACAGAGCGTGCGAATGCATGTCTATCATTAGAAAAAATTCTCGTACTTTTTTATTTTTTCGGCCAGGCGTGTTTTTCTCCGGTCGATCTTCGTGTTGTGGATCATGTAGTCAAAATAGCCTTTTTGACCGATCAGTATCATTTTATCCTTGGCCCTTGTTACGGCCGTATAGAGCAGGCGCTTGTTCATAAAGTCGGGGTAGCCACCCATGAGCGGCATGACGACCGCTTTAAACTCCGAACCCTGGCTCTTGTGCACCGTCATCGCGTAGGCGTGGCTGATCTCGTCGGTCTGGCCAAAACCGTACCGGCTGACTTTCCCGTCGCTAAAGGTGATCCCAAAGCCGTCCTCGTCCATCGCGGTGATGATCCCGATCTCGCCGTTAAAGATCCCCTCGCCCTCGGCGCCGGTGTCGGGGTTTTCCCAGGCGATCTTGTAGTCGTTTTTTATCTGCATGACTTTGTCCCCGAGTCTATAGATAACTTCCCCGACCCTTCGCTCGGGTTTTCCGGGCTCCGGTGGGTTAAGCCTTTTTTGAAGCTCCGAGTTTAGTGAGATCGTCCCGAGCAGGCCTCTTTTTAGAGGCGAGATCACCTGGATCTCGCTAAAGGGGTCAAAGCCGAACACGTCCGGAATCCGTGCCCCGGCAAGGTCGATGATCGTATCGAGCGCGACCTTGTCGACATTTTTGTTGATCACCATAAAGTCCGAAGCGTTGTCGACCTCCGGTACGAC
>CANRHG010000217.1 GCA_947630385.1 uncultured Eubacteriaceae bacterium | reverse complement strand
TCGTTGAGCTGGGCGCGACGGCCGCCAGTCCCAAAGAGATCGGAGAGACGTGCGAACAGATCATAACCATTCTTCCAAATGGAGCCATCGTCAAAGACGTTCTGTTCTCACCCGAAGGCGTTTACGATGGGATAAAGGAAAATCCGAACGACGTCGTCGTGTGTGATATGTCCTCGGTCACGGCTAACGACAGCCAGTACTGCTACGACAAACTAAAAGAAATCGACACCGGCTTTATCGACGCGCCGGTCTCGGGTGGAGAGCCCGGAGCCATCGCCGGAAGTCTGGCGATCATGGCCGGAGGCGATGAAGAGGATTTTGAAAAACTCGGACCCGTGTTTGACGCGCTTGGAAACAGTGCCCTGTTAATCGGTGGGCCCGGAAGTGGCAGCATAACAAAACTAGCCAATCAGGTCATCGTAAACTTAAACATCGCCGCGGTCTCGGAGGCGCTCGTTTTGGCCGCTAAAGCGGGGGTAGACCCGATGAAAGTCTACAAAGCGATCCGTGGTGGTCTTGCCGGCAGCGCGGTCTTAGACGCGAAAGCTCCAATGATGTGCCATAGAGATTTTAAGCCGGGCGGAAAAATCTCGATCAATCACAAGGACATTAAAAACGTTCTCGATACGGCTCACGAAATCGACGTTCCCCTTCCCTTAACGGCTCAGCTCTTTGAAATCCAACAGGCCCTTAAGGTAGCCGGCCATATGGACGACGACCATGGTGGGTACGTTCAATACTACGAACAGCTCGCCGATACGATTGTTGAAAGTGACGAGCAGGCGTGAACCACGAAAAACTTCCCAAAAGTGTACTCGAATCCTTTCCCTCGGTCGACGAGAAAAAACTCGATGAGCTCCTGGCTGAGGAGTTAGATCAAAACGATACCAAGATCGTCGTTTTAGACGACGACCCCACCGGCGTTCAAACCGTACACGATATCTCCGTTTTTACGAATTGGGACCTCGACAGTATCCGCGACGGATTTAATGAAGACAACAAAGTTTTTTACATCCTAACGAATTCGCGCGGAATGACAGAGGATGAGACGACAAAGGTCCACAAAGATATCGCTAAACGCATCGCGCAAGTGGCCCACGAGACCGGAATTCCTTATATGATCATGTCCAGAAGCGATTCGACGCTTCGCGGATATTATCCGCTCGAGCCACAACTTCTTAAAGAGGGAATGGAAGAAGACGGTTTTGTGATCGACGGCGAGATCCTATCTCCTTTTATGAAAGAAGGCGGACGTTTTACGATCGACGACGTGCATTACGTTCTACAGGGCGACGAACTCGTGCCTGCGGCCCAGACCGAGTTTGCTCAGGATAAAACTTTCGGCTATACCCACTCGGCTCTTCCCGATTATATCGAAGAAAAAACGGGTGGAAAGTATAAAGCGGAAGATGTGACCTCGATCGGACTTGACGAGCTCCGCTCCGGCGATTTTGATACGATCGTTGAAAAACTGGAAAACGTCAAAGATTTTAACAAAGTTGTCGTGAACGCGGTCGACTACTGCGATCTGAAAAGTTTCTGTATCGCGCTGTTTCGGGCTTTAAATGAAGGCAAAAGTTTCATGTTCCGTACCGCCGCAGGCCTAGTTAAAGTGGCCGGCGGAATCCCCGATAAAGACCTGCTAACCAGGACGGACATGGTTACGGAAGAACTGGTGGGCGAAAACGGCGGAATCGTTGTTGTCGGAAGTCATACCCAAAAGACGACCGATCAGCTTGAAAAACTGTTGGAGCTCGAAAATACGGTTGCGATCCCCTTTAACTCAGACCTGGTCTTAGAAGGGGACGAAGCTTTGGAAGAAGAAATTAAGCGTTGTGTAAAAGAAGCCGAAGATGTGATCCGTGAAGGAAAAACGGCCGTCCTTTATACGAACCGTAAACTTCTTACCCAGGAAAACGATACCAAAGAAAGCGCCTTACTGCGAAGCCTAAAAATAGCCGACGGCGTACAGCGCCTTGTCGGGGATTTAAGCATCGTCCCCGCGTTTGTGGTGGCAAAAGGCGGAATCACGTCCAGCGATATCGGAGTAAAAGCTTTAGGTGTCAAAAAAGCCAACGTTTTGGGACAGATCCAGCCTGGAATTCCCGTATGGCAGACCGGAAGCGAATCGAAGTTTCCGAAGACACCGTATGTTATCTTCCCCGGTAACGTAGGAGACGAATATACTTTAAAAAAGGCCGTTGAAATCCTAATGGATTAGTTTTACTTTAAACCTGAATTTAACAAAAAACTTCGCTAGCTAACAGCTAGCGAAGTTTTTAGTTAAGAGGTATATCAGAAATGGCGGTTTAATCTCCCCTGAATTCTTCGAGTTCGCTTAAAATCAGTGAGATCCGTTTTCCGTCCCCATCGATGTGAACGTCAAGCGGTTTTTGTGTATCTAAGCTCTTTACGCCCAGGACCGATTTTGCGTCGACGAGGTATTTGTCGACCCCAAGCTTTATGTCTTCGGGAAAATCTTTGATTTTTTCGACAAATCGTTTGATCTTATCTTCGGTATCTAATTTTACGGTACTTTTTTTACTCATGTTTGATATCTATCGTATGGCTCTCAATTTCTACGTTGGCTTCCCCGTCGCTTTCAAAGACGATGTCTTGAGCTTCGACCGGCGTATAAAGCGCAGCCGTTAAGGTTTGCCGGCCGTCGTTGATAAAAGCTTCGACGGAGAATTTATCTAAGATCAGGCGTATGTCAATGACCCCACTGGGATCTTCGACTTTAAATTTACGCTTTGTGACTACG
>CANRHG010000216.1 GCA_947630385.1 uncultured Eubacteriaceae bacterium | reverse complement strand
AGACCGTACAACGAAGATCAACTGCAACCGGCAAGTTATGACCTAAGACTTAAAGAAGCCGAGCGAGACGAGATCCTGCCGGGTGAATCCATGCTCGGTGTTACCGAGGAATGGGTGGAAGTCCCGCCGGATCTGGTCGGGATCGTGTATGGGAAGTCGAGTATAGCAAGAGAGTTTTTAAACATTCATTACGCCGGATTTATCGATCCGGGGTTTAAGGGTCAGATCGTACTTGAGTTTACGAACAACTCTGATAAGGAAATAAGATTCGATAAGTTTAAGACGATCGCTCAGATCGCGTTTGTGAAGATGGATGATGTGCCGGAGAAGTTGTACGGGGAGTGCGGGAATCATTACCAGAATCAACGTGGGATTGTCGGAAACTTATCATGAAAAGCGGAGTAAGAGATGAACACAATCAACCTTAACCTCACCCCCGACGAAATCGACTGGTTAAACTATCTGCTCGGTGTCGGATACTACAACACAAGTTTAACCCCCGATAAACGCATGATAATTGAGGAGTTGTATAAGAAAGTGATAGAAACTACAGGCAAGCGAGAAAAACGCGAATATGACGATCTGAGGGGCAAATAAAGGTATGGAAGTAAACAGAGACTTAGAATCTTATATTAGCGATTGTATTAAGAAAGCGAGAAAATGGCGAAATATGACCCAGTCAGAAGTCGCTTCTGCTTCTGGATTAAAACAAAGTACTTATTCTAATTATGAAAATGGGATCAGACAAATTAAAGTTTCTACATTACTTAAAATTGCTGATACTCTCGATCTGCCGATACAAGATATTTTAGATCAATCTTATGAGCGTGGTATGGAATTAAATGACCTTGAAAAGAAAGAAGTAAAGAAGTTTCTGAAACAAGAAAAAGTAAGTCCGACAATAAAGTTTATTTTACAGCGTTGTCTGACTGAAACAGAAAACGAAATGGAAATTAAGGTAATAAAGAAAGCTCACGAAATTATTGAAACGGTGTGTCCCGGGTATTTTGAGTATCCGTTTTGAGGAAAAAGATGGAAAATCAAATAAATAATCTCTTAACTCAAGAAGAAATAATTGATGGAGAAATTTGGAAAGAGATCAAAGAGTCTCCAAATTATTTAATATCTAACAAAGGTAGAGTATTTAGTTTATATTTTCATCGTTTAAGAAAACCGACTATTGATAAATCCGGTTATTATTCTGTTGGTATAAGAGAAAAAGGAAAAACATACCAAAAACGAATCAATAGATTAGTAGCTGAAAATTTTATTCCAAATCCAGAAAACAAACCAATAGTTAATCATATTGATAGTAACAGAACTAATAATAACGTTGAAAATTTAGAATGGTGTACTTATCGTGAAAACAATCTTCACTCAGCAAAATATGGTTATGGTCAACATAAAAATCAAAAGTTAAACGAAGAACAAAGAAAACAAATAAAAGACTTATATTATTCAAATCAATATTCAAAAAAAGAATTAGCTAATAAGTTTAATGTTCACGAATCGACAATTTCACGAATATTAAGAAGTTCTAAAAAAGAAAGCATTAATCAAATAAGAAATAAAGGTTTATCTGTTGAAACGATAAAAGAAATAAGACGATTATTTGAAAGTGGTAATTACACTCAAAAAGAATTAGCTGAAATTTATAACGTTTCAAGAAGTTGTATTACAAAGCATACTTCCGGAATAAAGAAATTAAATCAGAAAAAGCCAAAAGAATTAGATAAAAGATTTAATCATTTTACAAACAAAGAAAAAGAAGCTATTAAACTTTTATATCAAACAGAAAAATATAGTCAAAGAAAATTAGGAAAGATGTTTAATACATCGCCACAGACGATTAGAAAAATCGTTAATAATATTGATACTAAATATAAACAAATAAATCGCGGAATTAAAGTTTTAAATTATTAATGGAAAAGAAATGTCCACCCAACTCAACTTCTTCGACCTCGCCAAAGAAGAAGTAAAAGAGGAAAAGAAAGAGAAACCAAAAGAGACTCACTCCCTCTTTCCCCGCCCTATCCTCGACTATGTAAACTCTAAAGGTTATAAAACTGAGTTCGGCGACGACGGGGACAATTGGTTTACGTGTGAAATCCACTTAAACAACGGAATCGTAATGGGGCTAATCAGAGTGTTTAAAGACGATGACGTTATTTGCGTGGAACTTCACGACAAGGACAGACACGTAGTAGATTTTGATTATGGCAGTTTTGACAGGATAACAGACGAGGACGCTTTTAAATTCCTTAAGGTTTTAGAAACGAAAAAATTAGGCGATCCCCTCTATATCCTGCGCGAACCGCCGAGAGAAGAAACAGAAATAAGGTGAATGATGCTTTATAACGATAATATTGGATTTTATCGAATAGGATCCAGAAATAGAATTCCAACAACAAGAATAAACAGTTTACAACAAGTTAACAGATTTGAAAAAGAAATAAATGCCATAGATGGTAAATTATCTAATTTACCTAGAGCCGATAAACCGGGACAGCAAACTATCGTTGAATTTAAAAACGGATATGGAATCAGTTTTGTAATTAACAATATGAGCAGAGGTTTAGAAGCAGCGATTTTAGAAGTTTATTCCGATGAAGATAAATGGGATATCACTTATGACACTCCAATAACAGACGATGTTATTAACTATATGAACGATAAAGATATATTACCACTATGTAAAAAAGTATCAGAATTAAAAGACCGGAGAGACAATGGATAAAATCTACAACTGCAAAAACTCCGATATGAGCGTAATGGAGATAAACAAAACCTC
>CANRHG010000215.1 GCA_947630385.1 uncultured Eubacteriaceae bacterium | reverse complement strand
CAGATTCCCGTGACTGGACTTTCACCAGCAAGATCAGTGCCATGCCCGGCACACATGAAAGAAGCCCAACAGAACCGTATGTAATTCTGTTGGGCTTTTTCCATCTCTTTTGCTAACTTTAGTATTTTTCTTAAGGATTGATAATTTAAAGGGGTTCGTTTTGTAATGACTTATTTTTGTTCGTCAACCGGCGGGATCATTTCAACGTAGGATTCCAATATTTCGGGAGTAGCGTAATAATACCGCTTTTTCTTATCTAAAGCTCTGATTTCGTTCATTTCATCTTCGGTCAATTCAAAATCAAAGATATTAAAGTTATCTCGAATATGATCCGGGTTTTTCGAACCTGGTATCACGACGTTTCCATCTTGTATATGCCATTTTAATATAATCTGGGCTGGAGATTTTCCATATTTTTCTCCAAGCACTTTAAAGATTGGTTCTTCAATCAAACTTTTATTACCATGACCTAATGGATACCAGGCTTGAACAGCAATTCCATTTTCTTTTAAGAATTCTTTTTATTCTTTTTCCTGCGAGTAAGGATGAACTTCGGTTTGAAGAATGCTCGGTTTAATTTCCGCTATATCCAGTATTTCTTCGATTTGATCTTTAGTAAAGTTAGATAATCCAATCGCTTTAACTTTACCTTCTTTATAGGCTTTTTCCATTTGTTTATAACCGGTGATGTAATCCCCGGCCGGTTGATGAAGTAATAACAGATCGATATAGTCGGTTCCAAGCCGTTCCAACGTTTTATCAACCGCATCCTCATCCGTATAAAACGAAGGCCAAAGTTTAGTTTCCAAAAAGATTTCGCCGCGGTCAAGTCCGGAATCTTTCATTGCTCGTCCAACAGCTTTTTCATTAACGTACGCATTAGCCGTATCAATTAATCTATATCCATCTTTTAAAGCACTATTACTTGCGGCTTCGGCTTCATCCGGAGTTAACATAAATGTTCCAATTCCAAGAAGCGGCATTTCGATTCCGTTGTTTAAAGTGATATAAGCTTGATCTTTCATTTTCCTCCTACCAATTTTTGGTTTCTTTTCTATGATCGTGCTGATGTTTTCTTTCCTCTACCATTTTTACAAACCACTCGACCATTCCAGGATCGTAATGAGAGAAGAAGGAGCTCGTTTTTGTATCCATATCCCGAATGGCTTTCATATCTTCTTCAGACAGCTTAAAATCAAAAATATCCAGATTTTGGATCATACGTTCTTTATGGGTAGACTTTGGAATGACGACAACACCACGCTGAATGTTCCAACGTAACATGACCTGAGCCGGTGTCTTTCCATATTGGTTACCTATTTCAATTAAAACTTCATTTTCAAAAAGGTTTCTTCGTCCTTCCCCTAGCGGCGCCCACGCTTCCATCTGAATGTGGTACTTGTCTAACCATTTTTTGGCTTCGATCTGTTGAAACAAAACGTGGGTTTCAACCTGATCGACCATCGGCGGAATACGAGTAAAATTAGCAAGGTCAACGATGCGGTCCGGATAAAAATTTGAAACACCAATAGCTCGAAGTTTCTTTTTGTCGTATAAATCTTCAAGTACTCTATAGGCTCCGTAGTAATCCGAGAACGGTTGGTGCAAAAGCATCAAATCGATGTAGTCAGTTTTAAGCTTACGAAGGCTCTCTTCTATCGACTTTTTACATTCATCGTAGCCGTAGTGTTCGACCCAGACTTTAGAGGTTAAAAAAATATCCTCTCTTTTGATCCCGGATTCTTCAATGGCTTCACCAACTTCTTCTTCATTGAAATAACTTTGGGCTGTATCAATTGAGCGGTAACCGACTTCCAGTGCTTCACGAACACAACGCTTGCATTCCTCTTTTGTTACTTGATAAACCCCATAACCTTCTATCGGCATCCGAACACCGTTAGACAATTTTACGTACTCCAAACTTCCCTCCATGATTTAAAACGGTATATTAATAGGTGTAAAATTTATTTAACTGTTATACTAATTATAGTTATTCATTGACTTTAAGTCAATGACTTTAGATGGAGTGATAATGGGTAAAAGACAGCAAGCAGCTCAACAAACACGAATAAAAATTATCAAAGCTGCAAAAAAACTATTTGATAAAAATGGTCTTGATCAGGTAAAAATTGAAGATATCACAAAAGAAGCAAAGGTTTCTAAAGGAAGCTTTTATACTTACTTTAAAAAGAAGGACGATATTGTTAAAGAAATCTCAAACAATATATTTGAAACTATTAAAGATCATACCCTTAATAATGAGAAAACCATTTACGATAAAATTTGTAATTTTCTGACCGAATCGGTAAAAACGATAAAGGAAGCCGGAATCGGTAATTGTAAAACATGGTTCAGTGATTCTATAGCATCATACGACGAAAAAGATGCGGGTCAAAATAAACTTTATTATGATTTAGTTACTATTGAAGATTTTTTAAATACAAACTCAACAAAAAAAGAAGATCTTAAAGAAAACGCGCAAATAATCGTATCAGAATATTACGGAATCTTAACGTTGTGGTGTATTTCAAATGGTGCTATTGATCCAATTGATCTTATTCAAAAGTTCTGTTCGACAGATTTAAAGAAAATCTTGGAAAATAAAAATCTTTTAGAGGAGAAATAAAAAACTCCGACCCAAAAGGATCGGAGAAATAAAAAAATCTTGCAACGTCCTAGGTTCCCACACCGTCGCCAGTGCAGTATTTTCAGCGCAGAAAAGCTTAACTTCCAGGTTCGGTATGTTTCTGGGTGTTTCCCCTTCGCCATAGTCACAAGATTAAATGATCGTATTCAGTTTTTA
>CANRHG010000214.1 GCA_947630385.1 uncultured Eubacteriaceae bacterium | reverse complement strand
GTGAACGCGATCTCAGAGATGATCGCCGCCGTCGTGATATCGATTGCGGTCTGTATTCCGGTGATGCGTTACATGCGAAAGAAAGTAATTGTAAAATGACTCCTCAGGGAGTCATTTTTTTTGACCGTATTTATCGAGGTAAGCCCTTATGCTTTCGGCCCGTTTCGGGTCGCGCTCTTTGAGGTAGTCGATGATGTCTAAAATCGTTACGATCGAATAGGTCGTGATCCCGAACTTTTCCTTGATCTCGTCTTTGGCGCTGCGACCCGACGGTCCCACTTCCATGCGGTCGACCGAAACGATAAGAGAGGTGACTTCGGATTCTTTAAGAAGTTCCATCGTTTCATAGACCGAGGTTCCGGCCGTGATGACGTCTTCTAGGATCGTGACCCGTTTACCTTCGGGATCCGCGCCGATTAAGCCCCCACCTTCCCCGTGGTCCTTTAATTCTTTGCGGTTAAAGCAGATCTCTTTATTTAACCCGTCCCCACTTAGGGCAATCCCCGTAGTGACGACTAGGGGGATACCTTTATAGGCCGGGCCGTAGAGAAGGTCCGTGTCTAGGTCGTTCTTTTTGTAGCAATCAGCGTAGAAACGGCCGAGTTTTTTTAACTCCTCTCCCGTCTTATATGCGCCGGTATTGATAAAATACGGGGTCTTGCGCCCGCTCTTGGTCGTAAAATCCCCGAAGAGCAGTACGCCGCTGTCGATTAGAAAGCGAATGAATTTGTTTTCCATGATACTATATTAAATCATGATCACAGCAAAAACGAGCCTTTACGGGCTCATCGGAAATCCGGTCGACCACTCGGTCTCCCCGCTGATGCACAACACCGCTTTTAAAAAACTGGGGATCGACGCGGTTTACCTCGCGTTTAAATCGGAAAACACTGAGGATACGATAAGTGCCCTTAAAACCCTCGGTGCCCGCGGTTTTAACTGTACGATGCCGGCAAAGAGCGACTGCGCGGTTTTATGCGACAAGTTATCCGAAGAAGCCGAACTCACAAAAAGCGTCAATACGGTCGTCGTCGAAGGGGACAAACTGACCGGCCACTCGACCGACGGGGCGGGTTTTTTTTTAAACCTTAAAAACAACGGCGTGGACTACGACAAAAATATTCTTCTACTCGGGGCGGGAGGCGCGGCCCGTTCGATCGCGGCCAGAGCCGTTATCGAAAACGTACCGTCGCTTACGATCTTAAACCGCACCGTAAAAAAGGCGAAGGCGCTCGCGGACAGCCTCGCGTCTTACGACACAAACATCAATTATGGTGGGCTCGATGAACTTCCCGAAGCCGTAAAAAAAGCCGATATCATCATCAACGCTACGAGCTACGGTATGGGGGAAGACAAGTCCATCGTAGACGGATCTCTTCTAAGACCCGATCAGGTCGTCTGTGATATCGTTTACAAACCGAGGGAGACGGCGCTTCTTAAAGCGGCAAAAAAAGCCGGATGTAAGACCGTCGATGGGCTAGGGATGGTCGCCTGTCAGGCGGCGTACGCCTTTGAGCTTTGGACGGGAAAAGAATTTCCACTGGGGGAGATCTTAGAGGTCCTCGAGAAAAATTAACCGCAAATTTTGAGCTTTAAATCGGGTAAGATTTTCCCATATGAGGCTTAAAATTTGGAATTTTGATATAATTAAATTTGGAACTGGAAGTTCATCTAAGAACTTTAACGGTAAAAGCCCCGGGGCAGTACTAGTGATCCGGGGCTAAACTTAGCGTAGCTTATTTTTTAAATACCATAGGATGGCGGTTGTAATAACCGCGATCGCATGACCACGGCGATAACTAAAAAATACCGTAATTCACCTCCTTTAAACCGTGAGTTTTAAATTGATTAAATATAGCGGTGTTTTTTGGTTATCCCATCTTTCTAAACGGAGAATTCTTTTTCCGTGAAAGTCTTCTTATAAAACCTTGAAAAATGTCTGTTTTTCAAGGTTTTATTTTTTTCCATTCTTTCTTCTTGATAGCTAACGACTGCTTTATTTTCCCTTTGATTTTCCAATATACGTCAACAATCGAGCCTACGGAAAGCGCATCCCTTGTTAGCGACCCTTTTTATGCCTTCTCCGGTTGGTTTTTAAATTTTAGGGTTTGTATAAGGGAAGTTAAAATGTTCTAATGAGAGGATGTAAAATTAATCGGATTAAATTCTGAAAATACCGGAATAATTGTTATACTTGAAAGCAGTTATAATTAGATTGGAGTATTTAATGGCGAAATACTGGAACGAAAGTTATGAGACGATGCCGAGAGAGCAGATTAGAGAACTTCAAAAAAAGAATCTGATCGACGTCGTTGAACGTGTTTATGAGAGAGTTCCTTTTTACAGGGAAAAGTTTCAGGAAATGGGGATTTCCCCGGTCGACATCAACGAACTCGAAGACATCACAAAACTTCCCTTTACGACAAAGGACGATCTTCGAGACAATTATCCTTACGGACTACTAGCGGAACCGCTTAGAAACATCTTCCGTTTTCAGGTCTCAAGTGGGACCACGGGAAAACCGGTCGTTGACGGTTATACGAGAAAAGATTTGAACATGTGGGCCGAATGCGCGGCAAGGTCGCTGGTCTGTGCCAAAGCCGACGAGCACTCCGTCATTCAAAATTCCTACGGTTACGGGCTCTTCACCGGTGGGCTCGGCATCCACGGTGGAGCCGAAAAACTCGGTGCTTCGATCATCCCGATGTCCAGCGGTAATACCGACCGCCAGCTCATGATCATGCAGGACTTTGGGCCGACCCACCTGACCTGTACACCGTCGTACGCGCAGTATCTGGGCGAG
>CANRHG010000213.1 GCA_947630385.1 uncultured Eubacteriaceae bacterium | reverse complement strand
GGAACTCCTTCTTTTATCTGCGTTAGGATCTATTAAAACTTCTTTAGCTTCTTCTGGTTCGACCTGTTTGGCTTCTTCTTTTTTCGGCTCTTCTTTTTTGACTTCTTTAGCTTCTTCTTTTTTCGGCTCGACCTTTTTTGCTTCTTCTGTCGGTTCTACCTTTTTGGCTTCTTTTTCTTCTGCCTTTTTCGGCGTAGCCTTGGGCTTTGCCTGCTCGATGGTCGCGGGCTGTATCGTGAAATTTAGTTCAAGCATTTCACCCGCGTCGACTCTCGCCCAATCGGGAAGGCTCTCTCCGTCGCCGATACCCGAGACGGCCGCCGCGATTCGTACGTTGGTACTCGAGATACGCGCCAGTTCTTCCTGGGTCTGTGCGGTCTCGATCTCTAAGCTGCTGTAAGGGAGCACGTCAAATTCAAACGGTTTTTTCACGCAGCTAAAGCGCAAGCCTTTTCCGCTCTTTTTGTTGTAGACGTCGGCCCAGCGTACGCCTGTACGGTTTCCGCTTTCCTGGGGTCTGCCTTCTTTCGGGAAGTTCTTTTTGACCGCTTGGCTGTAAACGTTTAAATTCGTCCCCTCGGTCGTATCGATGTACGTTTGATCCGGGCCGTAGCCGTAGTAGCGGAAGTGGTCGAGGTCTTTGTTAAAACGGAATTCCATCGCAAAGGCCGGCAGCCTGTCCATCGTCGCCAGTCCCCCGTAGGTCGTCTTGATCTCGATGACCCCACCCGGACGGACGGTGTAGATGACCGCGCTTTCGATCCCGCCCGGGACCGGATAACGGTAGACGAAAGTCAGTTCGTAGTTTTTCCCATCCTGTTTAAAATAATACTTTTCCGGCAGGTATTGTTGTCCGACCGTCGCCGCGATCCACGGCGCGTTGTTAAAGTTTAGACCCAGGTGGATGTCCGTATCGGTGAGCGGGCGCCAGAAGGTCACGGTCGGCTTGGACTTAAGATAAGTGACCCCGTCGTACTCGAGATCGACGAGCCCTCCGAGGACTTTGGAGAATTTGGCCTTAAAGCCTTCCCCACTGAACGTGACGTCGGTCTCATCTTCATCGACTTTGAGATCTTCGTATTCGACTTCTTCGAGTTCTTCTCCGCTCTCGACCGTAAAGATCTTTTGGGCGCTGGCGAGTTCGGTCCCTTTGCGGACTCCGTCTTCGGTCTTGCTCTGGTTGGCAAAAAGCGTAAAGACGTACTCGCCCCCGCTAAGATCGTCCGGGGTCTCGAGATAATACCAGTAATTGTGCTGCGGCTCGATATTTAGGGAAAACTCTTTCTTATCGATAAGTTTTCCTTCCTTTTCCAAGGTCAACTTAAAACTTACAAATTCATCCGCGTTGTGTGAACTGAAATTATCTATGTTAAAACTAAGGTTATCGTTCGGATAAATATTTAAATATTCGCTCATTTGAAACTCCAAAAACACTATTTTTAACTAAAATACCCTTAAACGGGTATAAACTTAACTTTTTGCAAAAAAAAAATCGAAACCTTAAGCTTCGAGGTTTCGATTTTCTTCCTTTTTACCCAAAACGACCTGTTCGTTCGGGAAAGCGTTCTTAATAACGCCAGAGCGGCATTTTTCGATACACAGGCCGCACGCGTCGCATTTGTCGTAGTCGATGACGGCCAGATTGTCGACGATCGAGATCGCTTCCTGTGGGCATTCCCTGGCGCAAAGCCTGCAGGCGATGCAGCCGACCGAACAGTTGGGTTTTACGTATTTACCCTTATACTTATTGTTGCAGGTGATGACGATCGGATTATTTTTCGGACTCAGTGAGATGACGTCTTTCGGACAGGTCGCTACGCAGTTGCCACAGGCCGTACAGAGTTCTTCATCGATCACGGGGATCCCGTTTTCACCCATCGTGATCGCGTCAAACGGACAAGCCGCGACGCAGCTTCCGTAACCCAGACAACCGTACGAACAACCCTTGCACCCGCCACCGGCGGTAAAGGCTTCCCTACAATCCTGTACGCCGTAGTACTGGGCGCGTTCCGGGGCGACGTCTTCGCTTCCCTGACAGTGGACTCGGGCGACGACCGGTTCGCTTTCTTCGACCGTCTCTCCCATGATCTCGGCGATCTTGTCGGCGGCTTTCTTTCGTCCGACCGGGCAGGCGTCACAGGGCGCTTCCCCTTTGACGATGGCTTCTGCCAGGGCGTCACAACCCGGATACCCGCATCCGCCACAGTTAGCCCCCGGTAGGGCTTCCCTCACCAGTGGGATGCGTTCGTCTTGTTTTACTTCAAATATTTTCGAGGCCAGGGCCAGACCGCTCCCGAAGAGCAATCCCATGATCCCTAAGACCGCTACAGGTATGATTAATTGCATAATAACTTTCTAGGTCGGTAGCATTCCGGAAAAACCCAAAAACGCTATCGACATCAGACCGGCCGTTACCAGCGCGATCGGGAATCCTTCGAGCGACTGTGGGATCGAAGAGATCTTCAGTTTCTCGCGGACTCCGGCAAAAAGAACGATTGCCAGCGTAAAGCCAAGGGCTCCGGCAATTCCAAAGGTTACCGATTCAATGAAGTTGTAACCGTTTGTGATATTTAAAATGGCTGCGCCCAAAACGGCACAGTTGGTCGTAATCAGTGGAAGATAAACCCCAAGCGCGTTGTAAAGCGTCGGCGAGGTTTTACGAATGACCATTTCTACGAGCTGTACGAGCGTCGCGATGACCAGGATAAAAGCGATCGTCTGTAGGTACTCAAGTCCCAGTGGGACGAGGATGAAGTACTGAACGATCCAGGTGATAGCCGAGGCCATGGCCATAACAAAGGTAACGGCTAC
>CANRHG010000212.1 GCA_947630385.1 uncultured Eubacteriaceae bacterium | reverse complement strand
AGTCAAAGCGGATCGAAGCAGGGCTAAAAAAAAGCCACGCTATCGACGCCTTGATGATCTCGGGCAACACGGGAGCCCTTCCCTGTGGGGTCGTCTACAAGCGAACCAAGAAGAGAGCCCACAACCGCCAGATCCACCGGGCAAAATTTCTAAAAGGCGGGGTAAGGCGGAGAGCCCAAACGGACTTTGAGATGTTTGGCTTTCGGCTTGGCGACCGGGTCCTCTTTGAAGGCAAAGAAGTCTTTGTGACGGCCAGGCGAAAGAGCGGTTATTTCAAAGTTGGACTTCCCGACGGCTCGTTCGTAAAAGATGGAGTTAATTATAAGAAGTTAAAACTTCTTGAAAGAGCCAAAGGAACTCTCACGGTCTCTGAACAAAGAAAAGATTTGATGATCGCGGCTTAATAAAATGAAAAATAAGAAAGTCGAACTTTAAACTTTGAGTTTTAGAAGAAAAAGAAAAAGAATTGATATATGGGAACTGATCGGACGGATCCCACAAGTCCGCGCAGCAAAAGAAGCCTTATTGCAATTTACCGAAACGATGGCATACGCGGGATTTGCTTTGATTGAAATAAAAAAAGACGCCCAGAAAATTGAAGCGGGTATCGATCGTTTAAAAGTTCTAATCGACGAATTAGAAAAAAATGTAGACAGAAAAGTTGCGGCTGGTAAATAAATTTATAAGAGACTTAAAAAAGTTTCGTTTGCTTAAAGCAAGAATATCTTTTGGGAATTGTCGATCTTTTGACCGACAATTCCCAATTTTTTTGATTCAAAGCTAAAAGAACCGGGAAACGTGAACTGCCGATAAAACCGCTCATTTGTAATAAACGGGGAGTTTTATCGGCAGTTTAAAAAAGACTCTGGTTTAAGAGGGATAAACCAAATTTTCTTCTGTAATATTATCTAAGACCTCGTCGTAGAACTTTTTGGCTTCGTATTTGGCCATATCCAGGTTGTGGTCCAGATAATTCCCGCAGTCTTTGGCCGTGGTTCCAGGGATCTCACCTTCAAAGTCCCGAATAAAGGCGAAGGTATTTTTCATCAGTTCGACGATGTCTTTGCTGTCGAGATCCCCTTGCATAACGAGATAATTTCCGGTACGGCATCCCATCGGACCAAAATAAATGATCTTATCTTTATATTCGGGATCGTTCCTAAGATACGTCGCCCCGAGGTGTTCGATCGTGTGGAGTTCCGCATTATTTATAACGGGCTCTCTGTTTGGTTCTTTCATACGGATGTCAAAGGTCGTTAGAATCTCATCACCGACCTGATCTTTTCTTGAAACGTAAATTCCTCTTTTTAGTTTTTCGTGATCAATTGTAAAGCTGGGTATTTTCTCTAGATCTTTCATTTAAATCAAATCTTTCTAAAACATTTCCGTTATCTTTATCGATAAGGTAATTTTGCAGTGTCGCTAAATAATGCAAAAGAATATTCCCGGAGCGCTTTATTTCGTACCGCGCATTAAAAATATTGTAAGGAATGGATTTTCTTCCGTTTTTCTTGGACCTCGTCCAGTAATAATCCAGAACTTCAAACGGGCATAAAAAAACTTTGTTATGCTTTTTAAAACTAATGATCAAAAAAGACAGACCGTCCTGCTTTGAATACGCCCGCATAAACCTTATCTGATGGTCGTGGATGTTCATCAAAGGCAGGTATTCCAGGTTCGTCTCTTTGGCGTCAAAAGCCACCGGAATTCCCTGGACGTTTCCAAGATAATCGATCGTGGATTTTTGGTCAAAATACGCGAGTTTGATCGTACCGGTCTTACTGTCGAGTTCGACCGGCGTGATCGGTGTCGGAACTTTTTGTACCACGGCCAGGCCCTCATCAAGGTAGATGGAATTGCTGACGTTGATACATTCTTCAAGAAAGCTCCCCCGAAGCCCGTGCTGTTTTTTCCAATAACCCATTAGAACAAATCACTTTCTATTCGTTTAAACATTTCGTCCGGTTGAGCGCTGACGGTAAGCTCGGTATCCTCACCTTTACCAAAAGCGTAGTTAGAAGCGTGAAGCAGTTGGTGGTTAAGACCATAGGTCTTCTTAAACTTCTCGTTTTCACCCCGGTCCCCGTATTTCGGATCCCCGATGATCGGAAGACCGTGTCCGGCCAGTTGGGCCCGGATCTGGTGGGACTTTCCGGTCTTTAGGTCGATCTCAAGTAGACTGTAATCTTTCCCGCTTTTGAGTGGCTTAAAATTCAGTTCGACTTCCGTCTCGCCTGAGAGTTCGGCTACGTTTTCTGCCCTCTTTTTATAGCGGTCCTTTAAAGTCTGGTCTCCGCTAACGCATCCTTTAACGATGGCAAGATAGGTTTTTGCCGTCTTTCCGCTTTGTAGCAGATCCGAGAGCTTTCGCTGCGCTTTATAATTTTTGCCGAAAATCACAACACCGGTCGTATTTCGGTCGAGCCGGTTAAGCGGTGCCGGACGAAAATCGCCGGAGCCGATCCGGCCGCGGGCAATGTCGGTGAGCGAGACCTCGCCACTTTCGTCGCCCTGGGTCAATAGACCGGCGGGTTTATTGTAAACCAAAACGTCCCGATTTTCATAGACCGGCTTAAGATCGGGAACTTCCCGGAACTTCGTTTTCGGCCCAAATTTTTCGATCGTCTCATCCGAAAAGTAAATTTCTATACGGTCGCCCGGGTTTAGAATCTGTGACGAATTCGCCTTTTTACCGTTGACGGTGATGTTCTTTTTACGGAGTGATTTTTCGAGTAGCGACTTTTTTAACCCAGGAAGAAGACTTAACAGATACTTGCCGAGTTTTCGTCCCGCGTATTCTTCGGTAACGCTGTAACTTTTCATACGT
>CANRHG010000211.1 GCA_947630385.1 uncultured Eubacteriaceae bacterium | reverse complement strand
AAAACAAACAAAGTATTTAAATTTATCTTAGGTTTATTCCTTGCTTTAGCTGTATTGGTACCGACGGCTGTTTTTGCTGACAATTACTATAATCCATCAGGAAATCAGCTCACTATTAATTACCGCTTAAAATTTGATTCATCCAGCGGCGGAATGGGTAGTGGAACAGTTAGTTTTAAAATTCGTCTTATGAATGGCAGTCAGCCGCTTGCGAATGTTAATGGACTTCATTATACGACCTTGGTTCCGAAAGGGATAACTTATGCTGGCGGTAGTGGAGAATGCCATACAGACAATAACGGTTACTTAAAGAATCAAGCGAATATTGATCTTTGGAGTAACTTGCCTACTAAAGGCGATTATAATGGCGGGTCATATGATGGCGACTGGAAAATGATTGTTTTTGATGGCGCAATGGGTGGAGATAATGGAGGAATAATAAATCCTGATCATAGTCTTGCAGGGGTAAGCTATGAAGTTACGCCTGATGCGGGATATTCCAATACGGTAAGCCCAGCAAATGCTTCAGGAACTATTACGGGTTCTACTCCATTCTTTACGATATCTCCAAAAATAGTTGACGTTCCGGTTGAAAAACCACTAAATGATATTAAAACTAGTTTTACTGTCAATACTCTTTTCGTAGATAAAAACTATAATCCTCTAGACGGGAATATAAACGCCTCGTATAGTGTATCGAAGCTTCTAGATGGTGACTATGAAATAAGTCCTAGTTCCTTTACTTCAAAATACACTGGAAAGAGTAGTAAACCAAGTCAGACAGTTAATCTAACCATTAAGAATCCTAAGAGAAACACTAATTATGGTGTGAAAGTTACTTTAGATAAATCTACGCAAGGAATTAACTACAACTTAGGTAAGAAATATGAAATTAAAGTAACCTTTAAAGTCGACGCAAATGGTAATGTATCTAAGCCGGAATATTTAAATAGCGACTACCAAGGAACCAAAGGTTATGATAATACTTTCTTACTATTAACACCTGATGCAAAACCTACGAATATCTATGTTACGTCTGTTTCCCTAAATCATGGAGACACTAATCTTAAGACGAATGGTACTTTGACGGTCAATGCTTCTGTTCAACCGGCAAATGCTACGGACAAAACCATCACCTGGTCTTCTGATAATACGAGAGTTGCTACGGTTACCGGGAATGGTCGTTCTTTAGCCGTTGGAAATACCGGTTCTTCGGCTTCAATCAAAGCGGTTGGTAAAGGAACAGCTAACATTACGGCTACAGCCGAAGGTGGTGTTAAGAAGACAATGCGTGTCACGGTTACGGAAGATCCGAAACCGTCTACGACGACCCCGTCTACGCCTTCAACGACGACACCGTCGACTCCAAAAGTCGTTAACGTCACAAACGTATCCTTAAGTCCGTCTTCATCGAGCCTAAAAGTTGGCGAAAGCGTAAAACTAACGGCAACCGTCAACCCGAGCACAGCTACGAACAAGACCGTTACCTATTCCAGCTCGAACACGGGCGTTGCGAACGTAAACAGTTCTGGACTCGTTACGGCCGTCAAGAAGGGTTCGGCTACGATCACGGTCAAGACCGCGGACGGAAACAAGCAGGCTACGAGTCACATCACCGTCACGGAAGCCGCTTCTTCTGCACCGGCACAAAAACCGAACACGAATACGACGATCAGTGTTAGCAGCGTAAAAGTCTCTCCGACTTCTACGAGCGTTGATGTAAACAAGACGGTCCACCTGACCGCTACGGTCAATCCGAGTAACGCGACCAACACGAACGTTACCTGGAAGAGCGATAACACGGGTGTAGCTACGGTTTCTAACGGAACGGTCACGGGTAAAAAAGCCGGAACAGCCAAGATCACGGTCACGACCGCGGATGGAAGTAAGCAAGCTACCTGTACGGTCACAGTAAAAGAAACCGCAACCACGCCGAGTACGACCAAAGTTACGGGCGTAACGCTTTCACCGAAAGCTGGTTCTATTGACGTAGGAAAGACCTTACATCTGACCGCTACGGTTGCTCCGAGCAACGCGACGAACAAAAACGTCACCTGGAAGAGCAACAACACGAGCGTAGCTACGGTCTCTAACGGAACGGTCACGGGTAAGAAAGCCGGAACGGCTACGATCACGGTCACGACCGCGGACGGTAACAAATCGGATACCGCTACGATCACCGTTAAAGCCGCTTCTACGCCGTCTACGCCTTCAAAACCGACCACGACGACCAAAGTTTCAAGCGTAAAACTTTCTCAGACAACGGCTTCGGTTGCTGTAGGTAAAACGGTTAAACTGACCGCTACGGTCAGCCCGAGTGGCGCGACGAACAAAAACGTTACCTGGTCGAGCTCGAGTTCTTCGATCGCTACGGTCTCTAACGGAACGGTCACGGGTAAGAAAGCCGGAACGGCTACGATCACGGTCACAACCGTAGACGGCGCCAAAAAAGCGACCTGTAAAGTAACGGTCACCGGAAGCTCTTCTTCTACGACTGGCAGCAATAAAGTAACGGCTGTTACGGTCAGCCCGACGAGCAAGTCTCTAAAAGTTGGCCAAACGGCTACGCTTACGGCTAAGATCACACCGACTACGGCTACAAACAAAGCGGTCACCTGGAAATCCAGTAACACAGCTGTAGCTACAGTTACATCAGCCGGTAAAGTAACGGCGAAAAAGGCCGGGACGGCGAACATCACGGTTACGACCAAAGACGGAAACAAGTCAGCGACCTGTAAAGTAACGGTCACCGGAAGTTCTTCGTCTACAACGACTGGTAAGAAAGTAACGAAAGTTACGGTCAGCCCGACGACGAAGTCCTTAAAGGTTGGCGCAACCGCTACCCTTAAAGCTAC
>CANRHG010000210.1 GCA_947630385.1 uncultured Eubacteriaceae bacterium | reverse complement strand
GAAATAAGCCATACCCAGGGCGGATACTTTCCTTAAAAGAAGCTTAAATAAAAAGATTTTGCTTTTATTTCATGCTTCCCTGACAGGAAATGGAACCGATTCTACCGTTTTTTCTGTTAAATTTCCTTAAAAATAGTAAATTTTTCCTCTTATCCATCTTCTCAGACTTGCAAAATTCCTTTATAATACAGGATGAATAGTTGTTTGTTTTTGACATTGTTTCGGATTGGCTATATCCGAAATATTTGAAGTGGAGTTGAACTTAACCGAGCATTTCCTTTTTAGGAAAAGTAGTTAAGCTGTGTTTTGAGAAGAGGAGGATCAGTTAAGAGTTTAAGATTTCATCTTAAATAGACAGAAAAGTATTTTAATCATTTGTATAAATGCAGGATCAAGCCAAAGACGGTTCCGGCCACCTATTGTTTTACCTAGAGTGATGAAACGATGACCGAAACCATTTTTTGTTTATAGCCTGTTTTTGTAAAATGAAAGCAAATGCCTAGAAAGAAGACATTTTGACTAAAAAAAGTTTTATTCTAAGCGTATTATCGCTCTTTGTTTTGATAGCGCTTAATATTCCGGTTTTCGCCGAAGACGTGGCGGGCGCTGCGGCCGAAGGCGAATACACCGTCGGTACGTTTACGGGACGGCTAAGAATGGGCCCGTACGTTTCGGGTTACGTCAGTAACGACCACGATCTCTACGTTTGGGGAGACAACACTTACGGCCAGTTCGGAAACGGAAACACCGAAAGCAGCAACATTCCCGTTAAAGTCCTCGAAGGCGTCGACCAGGTCTGCTTTGGCTCGAGCCACACGGCAGCCCTAAAGAGCGACGGGACCCTTTGGACCTGGGGAACCAATACCAACGGTGAACTCGGACAGGGCGACACCGAAGACCATTTCACGCCGGTAAAAGTCTTAGACGACGTTGTATCTTTCAACGCCAAAGGCTCGAACACCGGGGCGGTCACTTCGGACGGCTCGCTCTACGTTTGGGGGGATAATTTCTACGGCCAAGTCGGAAACGGCTCGACGGATGACGTTTTGGTCCCAGTAAAAGTTCTGGATAACGTCCGTCAAGTCAACCTCGGTTACTACCATACGGGTGCCGTCAAAACCAATGGCGACTGTTACGTTTGGGGGGACAACGAGTTTGGCCAGGTCGGTAACGGAACGACCACAGACGTTCTAACGCCGACCAAAATCATCGATAACGTCAATCAGATTGCCCTGGGCATGGACCACACCGGTGTTATCCGCACAGACGGAACCTACTGGGCCTGGGGTGAAAACCAACTCGGTCAGCTTGGTGACGGCACAACGGAAGACAAGTATGAGCCGGAACAGATCTTAGAAGAAGTCACGCTTCTTCGTTACGGCTACAACCACAGCGCGGTCATTAGAGTAGACGGAAGTCTATGGACCTGGGGTTTAAACAATTACGGTCAGCTCGGCGACGGAACGACGGAAACCAGAAACGCACCGGTTCGGGTTTTGAGCGATATCGCCCTTGTTAATCTCGGGCACTATCACACCGGCGTCATCACGACGGACGGAACCTGCTACACCTGGGGAGACAACACCTACGGCCAGTTAGGAAACGGGACGAACGAAACCAGCCTTACGCCGGTAGAAGTTTTCACCGGAAGCGTTCCTTGGGGCGTAAGCTCCATTTCGGTCGTACCGGAATCGACGGTCCTTACGACCGCCGCAGGCGGGATCAACTCCGAAATTTTAAACGCCGAAATCTTTGACGGCACGGGCGATGAAGTCGTTCGCTGGTCGGTCGACCCGGCAGGCGTGGTCGACATCACGCCAAACGGCAACTCCGTGACCGTGACCGCAAAGAGTGAAGGTACCGCGACGGTTGTAGCGGCCTACCGTGGGATCTATTCCACGGCCAAAGTCGAAGTCAACGACGCCCCGGTAATGGGTGAAGTCAATATTTCGGCTACAAACCCGGACACGTTCGCGGTCAACGCTTACAACCTTCAGGCGAACCCGGCCTTCAACGACAATTCCGGCGAGATCCACAGCGTGACGATGTACGTCTGGTCCGACGACGGACAACGCGACCTCATCACAAAAGAAGTCACCAAAGGTGAACGTGGAACCTACTCCGGTATCTTTACGATCAACAAAAATGAAATGGGCGGCCACCTGTTAAATGCAAACAACATCAAAGTCGATGTCTACGCATCGAACACGCCGGGTAGCGCTGGTACAAAGATCGCTTCGACGAGCTACGACTGGACCAGAAGTAAGGAAGCCCGCAACCACAGCCTCGTTTACACCGGTTATTCCCAGAACTTAGGGTTTAATGAAAACGCGCTCTATGAAAAGGGCACGGCCGGGACGACGGGACAGGCCCTCCACTTAGAAGGACTGAGAGTCTCATCGGTCGTAAACGGTGTGGATGTGAACGTTGCGACGCACTTACAAAACGTCGGTTGGACGAGCCCCGTCGGTGACGGCGTTTATGCCGGGACAATGGGCGAAAACCGCCCGATCGAATGCGTGGTTCTTACCTTAACGGGAGACAACGCGGATCTTTATACGATCCGTTATAGAGCCCACGTCAGAGATCTAGGTTGGCTCGATTGGGTCGAAGGCGGACAGGAAGCCGGAACGACCGGTCAGGCCAGACCGATAGAAGCGCTTGAAATCGAACTCGTTAGAAAGTAGTTTATGTTTTTGTGACTCGAAGAGTCTAATCTGATCAATTGCGGAATCTTTATTCTGCTATTAATTTTTCATTTTTAACAGGAGAAAGAATCATGAAAACAAACAAAGTATTTAAATTTATCTTAGGTTTATTCCTTGCTTTAGCTGTATTGGTACCGACGGCTGTTTTTGC
>CANRHG010000209.1 GCA_947630385.1 uncultured Eubacteriaceae bacterium | reverse complement strand
CCGCAAAGTCGTACTACAGGGAAATCTCATCGTCTTGCAGCCAAACAACTTAGATTATAACGCTACCGTTTACCGCAAGAGCCAGACGGAAATCCAGGTCGTCGGCGAAGTCGTCTATAAGGAGCACCTTACCGAAACCTATTTTGAGGAATAAAAAAACCGCCACACAGGCGGTCGAAAATAAGTAAGCCTATAAGCCGAGTTCTGTTTAAATGATCATCTATCTAGACCTGTCGTCACCGACAGGTTCGAGCGACCTACCATCTAGCGGCAGCGAGCCACTGCCTGTTTACGCTATTTTTGGTCTTGCACCGGATGGGGTTTACAAAGCCGTTTAGTTACCTAAACGCTGGTGAGCTCTTACCTCGCCGTTTCAGCCTTACCATTTCTGGCGGTTTATTTTCTGTTGCACTTTCCTTAGAGTTACCTCCACCGGACGTTATCCGGCATCCTGCTCTACGGTGCTCGGACTTTCCTCAGATCTTACGACCTGCGATCATCCAGCCTACTTATTCTTATTTTTAGACCCGATCTTTCGTTTCGGGCTCTTGTTATCGGATAAAAAGGTCTTTAAAGAGAAGTAATCTCTCGCCTTTTTTACTTTATCGAGTAATTTTTCGATCGCCTCGGCTCCCTCTTTGTGTTCCAGCTCTTTTTTGTAGACGAACTGGAGCGTCTTTTGGAGCACGTACAGTTGCATCGCTTTTTTGGTATCGCCCGCATCATCTCTTAGAATGTCGTAGTACTTCAAGCGGTAGACGACCAAATCCTTAGGCGTATCCTTGATGTAAAGCCTCCGCTTTTTCTCTTCCTTTTCGTTGGGATACTCATAAAGGATGTAATAACTCCCGATTCGGTCTTCTTTGGGATTGGAAGAAAGAAAGTACCGGTCGTGGTACTTATCTTTTTGTACTTCCTCTCTTAGTTTTTGCAACTGTTCTTTTGTAATGACTTTCGTTTGGATGTCAATGATATCTTTCATTTTCTACCCGAATAAAAGATTATACACTATCTCGGCTTATTTGTAAAGCCTAAAGTTCAATTTTTCCCAAATCAAAATCGTCGAATTCGTCCGTTTCTTCTTCGACGTCTTCTTGCGTTTCTTCGACCGCGCCCGGTGTGATCGCGTCTTTTACTTTTTGCTTGATCTCTTCGTTGATCTCCGGATTTTCCTGTAAGAACAGGCGTACTTTGTCGCGGCCCTGACCCAGACGCTGGTCTTCATAAGAGAACCAGGAACCGGACTTTTTGATGATCCCTTCTTCGACCGCTATATCGAGGAGGTCGCCTTCGGCTGAAATGCCTTCCCCATAAAGAATATCAAATTCCGCCGTCTTAAACGGTGGGGCCAGTTTATTCTTTACGACTTTGACCCTGGTACGGTTTCCGATGATTTCGGTCCCTTTTTTAAGGCTGTCGATTCTTCGGATGTCCATCCGGATCGTCGAGTAAAACTTAAGGGCACGCCCACCGGTCGTAACTTCCGGGTTCCCGTAAAGGACCCCAACCTTTTCACGCAGCTGATTGATAAAAATCGCGGCGGTGTTGGACTTTTTGATAACGCCCGTGAGCTTTCTTAGTGCCTGCGACATTAGCCTTGCGTGAAGGCCGACGTGGCTATCCCCCATTTCCCCGTCGATTTCCGCTCTCGGAACGAGGGCCGCGACGGAGTCCACTACGACGACGTCTAGGGACCCGCTTCGGACGAGCTCTTCTAAGATCTCCAAAGCCTGCTCTCCGTTATCGGGTTGGGATATGATCAGATTGTCCAGGTCGACCCCGAGATTTTTCGCGTAGACCGGATCAAAGGCGTGTTCGGCGTCGATAAAAGCCGCAAAGCCACCGTTACGCTGGGCTTCAGCGATGACGTGAAGGGCGACCGTGGTCTTTCCCGAAGATTCCGGACCGTAAATTTCCGTAACACGGCCTCTGGGAATTCCGCCGATACCCAAAGCCCGGTCAATTCCGAGGGAAGTCGTCGAGATGACGTCGATGTCCGAAAACGCTTTATCCCCCATACGCATGACCGCGCCTTTACCAAAATTTTTTTCAATATTTTTTAAAGCCGTCTCTAACGCGTTGATACGGTTCTCGTCCTGAACCGCCGTGACGGCTGGTTTTTGTTGTTTTGCTTTTGCCATGATTAATAAGATTTAAAGAATTCTTTACGGATCATTTGAAAGACCATGTTGGTCGACCTGGTTCTTATGGCCGTCCGGTCTCCGTAGAACAGGTTGCGCTTTACAACCGTCCCCTTATCCGAAGCTATGCCGGTATAGACCAGCCCGACTGGCTTTTCTTTACTCCCACCTCCGGGTCCGGCGATACCGGTCGTAGAAACGCCAAAATCCGAGCCGCTAAGTTTTCGAACGTTTTCACACATTTGACGGCAGACCTGTTCGCTCACGGCGCCGTATTTTTCGAGGTCTTCTGTGTTTACGTGTAAGATCTTTTCTTTGGCCGCGTTCGAATAACTGACGACCCCGAGCAGGAAAACCTCCGATACGCCCGCGACCGACGTAATCGCCTCACTGACCATACCGCCCGTACAGGACTCCGCCGCGCTGATCGTCAGGTGGTGGTCGATCAGGTATCTACAGACGGTCTCGGTCAAGCTGTCCTGGGAATAGGTAAAAATGTACTTCCCGAGCTTTTGAGTCAAGGCTTCTTCCGTTTGATCCAAAAGCTTCTGTCTGTCGGCTCCGGTCGCGGTCAGTCGAACCAGGATCTCTCCGGGCTTTGCGTAGGTCGCAATCGTCGGATTGTTCTGGTTTAGTACGAGCTCCATGATCCGGTCTTCGGCCTGGGACTCGCCGATACCCGTGAGTTGATAATAGCGCGAGCTGATCTCCTCGGAACGTAACTCATTTAATA
>CANRHG010000208.1 GCA_947630385.1 uncultured Eubacteriaceae bacterium | reverse complement strand
GCCGCAGATCGAGGCGCTCGAGAAGGGCGTCGACGTCGTCGTCGGACTTCCCGAAACGAGCAAATCGATCGAAAAAGCCGAAAAGGCCGGACTTACGGTCCTTCCGACGGCACAGGCCGTTAAAGAAGCCGATATCGTCATGGTCCTGATCCCGGACGAAATCCAGGCCGAAGTATATGAAAACGAAATCAAGCCAAACCTGGAACCGGGAAATTACCTGGCCTTTGCCCACGGCTTTAACATTCACTACAACCTGATCGACCCACCCGAAGGCGTCAACGTCTTTATGATCGCCCCGAAAGGTCCGGGACACCGCGTCCGTGGGACTTTCGTCGAAGGCCAGGGCGTTCCCTGCCTGATCGCCGTCGAACGCGATTTTTCGGGAGACACCCACGACATCGGTCTTGCCTACGCCCTGGGTATCGGTGGCGCGCGCGCCGGTGTTCTTGAAACGACCTTCCGCGAAGAAACCGAAACCGACCTCTTTGGGGAACAGGCCGTTTTATGCGGCGGGATCACGGCTCTCATGAAAGCCGGATTTGAAACGCTCGTCGACGCCGGTTACGATCCGGAAAGCGCTTATTTTGAATGCATCCACGAAATGAAACTCATCGTCGATTTGATCTACGACGGTGGCTTCGCGGCCATGCGCCACTCGATTTCGGATACGGCCGAATACGGCGATTACATCACCGGTGAAAAGATCATCACCGACGAAACCAAAAAGACCATGAAACAGGTCTTAAAAGATATCCAAGAAGGAACTTTTGCCAAAGCCTGGATCCTTGAAAACAAAGCGAACCGTCCGTACTTCAACGCGAAACGCCGCATTGAAGCGAACCACGAACTCGAAAAAGTCGGTAAAGAACTCCGGGATTTGATGAGCTGGCAGGAAAAAGAAGAATAATAGAGCGGGCGTACCGCTCTTTTTTAAAATGAAAGAAAAGATTACGGTATTTGATTCCACGCTGCGCGACGGGGCCCAGGCCGAAGGAATTTCCTTTTCCGTAGAGGATAAGCTTCGCATCCTCCACACGCTCGACGATCTGGGGATCGACATCATCGAAGCGGGAAACCCCGGGAGCAATCCCAAGGACATCGAGTTTTTCGAGCGGCTAAAAAACGAAAAGCTAAACCACGCCCGTATCTGCGCCTTCGGCTCGACCAGACGCCCGGATACGCCCGCAGAAGAGGACGACAACTTAAAGAAGATTTTAGACTCGGGTGCCGAAGCGGCGGCAATTTTCGGTAAGGCCTCGGTTTTTCAGACCGAACAGATCATTCACACGACAAAAGAAGAAAACCTAAAAATGGTCGAAGAGAGCGTACGCTACCTCAAAGACCACGGCCTCGAAGTCATTTTCGACGCCGAACATTTCTACGACGGCTACAAGGAAGACCGTGACTACGCCCTCGACGTGGTAAGAGCGGCCGAGCGCGGTGGGGCGGACTGGATCGTTTTGTGCGACACCAACGGGGGCTGTCTTCCGACGGAGATCTTAGAAGCCACCAAAGACGTCGTGGAAACGGTGAAGGTTCCGGTCGGGGTACACACCCACGACGATTCGGGACTCGGTACAGCCAACACGCTCGCGGCCGTGGAAGCCGGGGCCCGTCAGGTCCAGGGGACGTTTTTGGGCTTTGGGGAGCGCTGTGGAAACGCGAACCTGTCCACGATCGTTCCGAACCTGCAACTTAAGATGGGCTACGAGTGCCTGCCGGAGGAAAAACTAAAGCGCCTGACCAATTATTCGATCAAAATGGCCGAGATCGCCAACTTCAACCTAAACGGGAGAGAGCCCTTTATCGGAAAATCCGCCTTTGCCCACAAAGGGGGCATGCACATCGACGCCGTGCAAAAAGACCCGCGATCGTTCGAGCACATCGTACCAGAAGCCGTGGGAAACAAACGGCGCGTGCTTATGAGCGAGGTTTCCGGGCGGGGGACGATCATCGACCGCATCCACGAGATCGATCCGAGCCTTACCAAAAAGTCCAAAGAGACGACTCGCATCATGGACAAGATCAAAAAGATGGAATACGAAGGCTACCAGTTTGAGGGCGCCGAAAGCAGCGTGATGCTACTGATGCGAAAGGAACTCGGTGCCTACCGTCCCTTCTTTAGTATCGAAGACTATAAGATCTTAGGCGGGAAAGTCTACAACGACTCGACGCTTTTGGCTTCGGCCATCGTAAAAGTCAACGTCGACGGACGTACGTTAATCCACGCCGCGGAAGGAGACGGCCCGGTCAACGCACTGGACAACGCGCTAAGAGACGCGCTGGCCAATTTCTACCCGGCGATCAACAATATTCGGCTCACGGACTTTAAAGTCCGCGTCATCGACAAGGGCTCGACGGCTTCAAAGGTTCGGGTTTTGATGGAAAGCACCGACGGGGAAGACATCTGGACCACGGTCGGGGTCTCGACCGACGTCATCGAAGCCAGCCTGATCGCGCTGATCGACTCGATCGAATACAAACTGCTCAACGACTTAGAAAAACAAATGCGAGCCTATAAAATCGTTTAAGAGAGGAAAAACAATGGGAATGACAATGTCTCAAAAGATCCTGGCGGATCACGCCGGTCTTGATGAGGTAAAACCTGGACAATTGATCATGGCCGATCTGGACATGGTCCTAGGAAACGACATTACCGCTCCGGTCGCGATCAACGTATTTGGCGATCTCGACGTGGAGGACGTTTTTGATAAGAAAAAAATCGCGCTGGTTCCGGACCACTTTGCGCCGAACAAAGACATCAAAGCGGCCGAACAGTGTAAAGCCGTACGCGAGTTCGCAAAAGACAACGACATCGAAAATTATTTTGAAATCGGACAGATGGGGGTCGAACACGCGCTGCTGCCGGAAAAGGGACTGGTCGTGGCGGGTGACC
>CANRHG010000207.1 GCA_947630385.1 uncultured Eubacteriaceae bacterium | reverse complement strand
CGTCTTTAAGAACCTGCCGGCCTCCTACCACGACCCGCACGACCTAAACGCGAAAGCCTCCATGCAGATCGCGAGCTGCATGGCCGGGATCGCCTTTAACTCCGCGGGGCTCGGGATCACGCACTCGCTGGCCCACGCCATCGGCGCGAACTTCCACCTGCCGCACGGGCTGGCCAACGCGATGGTACTGCCGTACGTCGTCGAGTACAACCGTAGCGACGATTATACCGCTTCCGTCTACGACCGGTTGCTCGCGGCCTCGAACATCGGAAAGACGGACCTGAAGCTCGCGGTAGAAGAACTAAAAGAGGACCTAGACGTGCCAAGGGGGCTAAAAGACCTGGGGATCGAAGAAGATACCTTCAGTGAGGCCGCGGCGAGGATCGTGGGGCTTGCCATGAACGACATGTGCACGGCCACGAACCCGGTACCTCCCACACCGAAAGACCTGGCGGGGATCCTCACGAAAGTCTACTATGGCAGTTAGCGTAAACGTTTTCTTGCAGTCCCCGGAATGTGATGTATAATAAAACTACGTAAATTTGAGGTCTACAGGTAAAGTGGCAAAACATAAGAAAAACAAAAAAAGGTTTAAAGTCTACTATCAGCAAACGGAGCACGAAGGCACGAACATCCGGGTCATAGAGGATACGGAGACGGGACTGTCGTATCTGTACGTCTACGGTCCGGGACATGGCGGACTGACGGTTTTGTTGGATGAGGACGGCGAGCCTGCTGTCGTACCTGAAATTTAACGAAAGAACTCAGGAGGAAAAATGAGTACCTTTATTGAAGATATTGTAGCCAGAGAGGTCTTAGATTCCAGAGGAAATCCGACCGTAGAAGTCGACGTCGTATTAGACGACGGTGCGCTTGGTCGCGGCATGGTGCCGAGTGGTGCGTCGACCGGAGCTTTTGAAGCGGTAGAACTGCGTGACGGGGATAAGAACCGTTACGGGGGAAAAGGGGTTTTAAAAGCCGTAGAAAACATCAACGATAAGATCAGCGAAGAACTGGCCGGATTTGACGCCTTTGACCAGATCGGGATCGACCGTACGATGATCGAACTCGACGGTTCGGCGAACAAAGCCAACCTTGGGGCCAACGCGATTCTCGCGGTCTCGATCGCGGCTGCCAAAGCCGAAAGTAATTCACTCGGTATTCCGCTCTTTCGTTATTTAGGCGGCACCAACGCCAAAGAACTTCCGACACCGATGATGAACATCCTAAACGGTGGGGAACACGCCGACAACAACGTCGATATCCAAGAATTCATGATCATGCCGGTCGGAGCCAAAACCTTCCCGGAAGCGCTGCGCATGGGCGCGGAAGTCTTCCACTCCTTACACGACGTGCTAAAAGGCATGGGCCTTTCCACGGGCGTGGGCGATGAAGGTGGATTTGCACCGAATCTGGAAAGCAACGAAGAAGCCCTCCAGGTCATCATGAAAGCGATCGAAAACGCGGGTTACAAACCGGGCGAAGACGTTCGTCTGGCCATGGACGTCGCGGCATCGGAAATGTACGATAAGGAAACGGGCAAGTACAACCTCAAAGGCGAAAAGAAGAGCCTCACTTCCGATGAAATGATCGACTACTACAAAAACCTGATCGAAAAATACCCGATCATCTCCATCGAAGATGGACTCGACGAAGAAGACTGGGACGGTTGGGTCAAGCTCACCAAAGAACTCGGCGACAAGATCCAGCTCGTCGGCGACGATTTATTCGTCACCAACACCGAACGCCTGAAGAAAGGGATCGACATGGGCGTTGCCAATTCGATCCTGATCAAGCTCAACCAGATCGGAACGATCACCGAAACCTTAAACGCCATCCAGATGGCAAAAGAAGCCGGCTACACCGCCGTCGTCTCGCACCGTTCGGGTGAAACCGAAGACGCGACGATCGCGGATCTCGTCGTGGCGACCAACGCCGGACAGATCAAGACCGGATCGCTCTCAAGAACCGACCGTATCGCGAAATACAACCAACTGCTCAGACTCAACGAATATCTGGGTGAAGACGCGATCTATGCCGGAATGGACGCGTTCTACAATTTGAAATAGTTAAAAAAAGACCGGGGGTTTTCCCCGGTCTTAGTCTTTTAAGGAGTCGACAACGGCTTCGAGTTGCGCCTCGCTATCGATGGGCTCGTACATTCCCGTCTCTTCGTCTTTGATGAGCCAAAAATGGTCGGCGGAGTGTTTGAGGGTCATGTCGTAAACCGTATACTGATCGCTGATACGCGTGCGTTCGATATCGGATAAGTCGGCGATCTCGAAAATACTGAAATTGTCCTGGTTGGCCCGGTAAAATTCCGTAAATTCTTCAATCCCTTCCATAAACTGATACACCTCAAAATCACCGTAAGCCCGAACTAATATATTATCCATTTTTCACCTCACTTTAGTATTATCCAACCTGTCTTAAAACAAAAGCATTTTATATAATGTTTTATCATGGCTGATTTAAATCCTATCCTCTTAGCGCTAATTGCCGGCCTTTTTACGTGGGCGATGACCGCCCTGGGCTCGGCGATGGTCTTTTTTTTCAAAGACATCAACAAAAAAGCCTTAAACACCATGCTGGGCCTGGCGGCCGGGGTCATGGTCGCGGCGGCTTTCTGGTCCTTGCTCAACCCGGCCATCGAGATGAGCGAAGGCGCGGGAAGGCTCTCGTTCGTCCCGGCGGCGGTGGGTTTTCTGCTCGGGGGCGTGATGCTCTTTAGCTTTGACCGCCTGCTTCCGCACATCCACGTCGAGTCGGGCCACGTCGAAGGGGTCAAGAGCTCTCTCGAGCGCAGCATCCTACTCGTGTTCGCGATCACCCTCCACAACCTGCCCGAGGGTTTTGCCGTGGGCGTCGCTTTCGGCGGGCTCGGGTCAAAAGACCCACAGATGAGCCTGGG
>CANRHG010000206.1 GCA_947630385.1 uncultured Eubacteriaceae bacterium | reverse complement strand
GGTAATAAGCGCCTTTTATGTTTTGAAAATCGTACTGGTTATTTTTGTCGTAGCTATAACCGTTTTGTTCGGTTTCGACGTTTAAACCTTGGACATTGCTTATTGATTGATCGTAGTAGGAGAGGTAAAAATAACCATTGTCGAGGTTGTGGGTGCCCCAAGAATTTTTAACGATCCAAGCGCCGTCACCGGGAGGGGTTATGTTAAAATTACTGGCCGGATAATCATCGTCCCAACCGACTATTGTGACAGTGTGATTTCCCGGCGCGGGTTTGTTGACGTATTGACTGTACGTTGTCGCGTTGTAATACTCACTTTCATCTGTTTGCCCATTGTAGGTCAGGGTTATAGCGCCGTATTTGAGCATCAGTTCTTTTGCTTGTGGAGTGAATTCCGATTCCGACACATCCGTCCATGCGGGGCCAAAGACAACTTCGCAGTCTTGGAGATGGTAGGCGTCGTCGTAAATGTCGTCGTAGGGAAGCGACCAATCGCCTAACGGACTGGCAAGCGTACCATCAATAGGGCTCCAAACATACTCACCGGCACTGTTTGTGAAAGGCACTTCAGCTTCGGTGCTCGCGCCGTTCCAGGTACTCATTTGAGCCAAGGCCGAAAATTTACGTCCACCTATGGCGTAATAGCCCGCGCTCGTACTGTATTGCCAACTTACATCAAAGCGGCTGATATCGTTTCCTTCGTATTCATCTTGGGTCATGCTCTTAGAGCCCTGGAGATTATACGCAAACCAGGCTAAAGCTTTCTCGGATAGATTGACGGTGGGACTTCCTCCCTTTAAGATCGAGCTCGTCTCCGCCGCCGCAATGGCTCCATGCGCCCAACACGTGCTAAAAACGCCTTGCTGTTTGACCGGCGTAATATAGTTGACGCCGTCTAAATCCCTTAGATCGTACTTCGCGGGAAGGGAAGTCTCCTGCGCGGTGACCGAAGGGCTCAGTAAACAAAAAAGGCAACCAATTAAAATTAAGATTCGTCTTGCGAGTTTCATAAAACTCCTTTCCAATACATCGCTTAAAATTGCCGGTAGGAAATCATTGTTATTTACTGGCGGTACCGGCCGTAAAAACTTAACTTCGAATTACTTAAAAATTGAGAACGCTTCTATAGTTAATGAAGCGTTCTTTTTGCTTTTATATCTAATTGAAAATTTCGAAAATTAAATCAGTAATCCGTTATAAATTTTAAGAATACGTCTTATCTCAATATAGTCGAATCACTTTGGTTTTTATATTTAAAGTTTTGTTTTTTTGGTGGACATTTTTACTTATCACGACATTTTTAGTGACTTAGCCTGAATCGGCTTTCCGGAACTTCCGACACCGGCTTCTTAAACTTCGTCGTACCGGTTCGTCCAACCCAAGTGTTTGAGATAAAACCGATATTTCAGCGCAACGAGTTGGCCAAAATCCGGTATTTCAGAATCTACCTTTCAAGTTTACGTTAGTCGTAAGATATGGGAAGGTTTTCTGTATCCTACCCACAAACAGGGAAGGCTGGGAAAGTGAAGATTAAAAACATAAAAAAAGAAACCCAAACTTTAATCTAAAGTCCATAAAATATTCCTTACTTAAAATTTACTTTAAATTATCTTAGGCATAAACTATTCGATCAAACGAAACTTTTCGTAAAAAGTTAGATAACGGAGCGAAATGCAGTTAACTTGAAATTTAACGTTTTTTTCGCATATGGTCAAAAATAGAATTATTATTTTTCTTTTAAAATATAATCTATTTTCAGACGTCATAGGCACCTAGAAACTCAAAAAGTTTCATTAAAGCTTAAAAACAATCTTTCTAGCTAAATTTTAAGTAGAGGTGTTCAATTTATTTCAGAGTGAGTGAAAGATTTCGAACTTTTTTGAAGTCGTTTTCCTTTTTATAATTGATTTATAGAAAGAGGAAGAAGTGAATTTACGAACCGTTAAGATATTACATTTGTTGATTCAGGAAAACAAAACCATCGCCGATTTAGCGGAAGAGTTTGGAGTCACCGAGCGCACGATCCGAAACGATTTAAACTTGATAAACGACTTTTTACGCTCGAACAATTATAAGCCGCTGACCATCGGCGACCACGGCTTGATCCGTTGTGACCTCGATTTGCTTCAGGTCAATTCCTTGATGGAACTGCTTAATTTTTACGATTATAAGCTGACCAATAAGGAGCGTAGAGAACTGATCAGCTACTTTTTGCTTTATTCCGTAAAACCTATAACGATCAAGATGCTGATGGGCTATTTGTTTGTGTCCCGCTCGACCATCAACAAAGACCTTGAAAATATTAAAAAAGATTTGGCCGCGGAGGATATACAAATTGTTCCTTACAAAAACCGGGGTCTGATCGCAAAAGGTAGGGAAGAAAGCATTCGAAACTACCTACAAAAACTTTTAGACGATCCATCGTTTTCACTGTAGTCTGCAGTCACTCTTTTTTATAATACTTTAGAAGAATTAAAAGTAAGAATAACATTATCCTGTCCTAACATCATTCTTAAGAGGCTACAGAATTTTTTAAAGTCTGAACAGACGCGTGGCTACAGTTCCACTCAAAAAGATCAAAAGACATCACCAGCTTCTCTCAGTTCAGGTAAGGGGTTGCAGCGGAGGGAAAATTTCCCGTTTCTATTCTTTTGATCTCAAATCAATCGGTCTTCCATAGGCAATTTCGACATCACTCGGTCCCGAAAATGCATAAAAGCCGGTATTTTGTTTAAGCTGCTTCGAATCTGTTTCGACTGATATAATAGGCGGCTGCCTGATGTCTATTTAATTTCTTGCTTTTTCCAAACTTTTCTAGCCCGTTAATCGATGTATTATAAGGGGGGATAAACATGATCTTGATCCCCTCTTTTTTGCTCACTCTTTCTAAAGTCTCTTTATATCTTCTGTAATCCAAAGTATGGACGATC
>CANRHG010000205.1 GCA_947630385.1 uncultured Eubacteriaceae bacterium | reverse complement strand
ATTACCAATCTTTTGGACGAAGCTCCCCAGGTTTTTAAAGGTCTCTACTACTTACGTTGGCCAGTAGAAATAGAGTTCTACTTTCTCAAACACGTCGTACGACTTGAAGATTTCAACGGTTACACCAAAAATAGCCTCTATCAAAACTTTTGGATCGCCGTTACCTTGTCTAATCTCGCTTCTATCTTCGTAGCCGCAGCGAACTTAATAGTGCAAGAGAAGCGCAAAGACGCTCATAATAAGTACGACTATCAGGTCAATGTCAGTGAGACAATCTCGATTCTTCACACAAAGATCATAAATATCCTCACTACCGAGGATGAGGAAAAAAAGAAGGCGATGCATCGAACAAGTGGTCGGAGAATTGACGGACTACGTCACTCCTGTCCGTCCAGAGTTGATTAGATTTCGTAATCAAACCCGGAAAGTCTTTTATCACCACAATCAAAAAATACATTAGCATCGCTTGTTTCAATTATAGCCGAAATCTCTGTTCTGAGTGCAACAAACACAAAATCTAAGGTAAATGGCCATAGTTGAAAGCTTTATTTTGTCCATTAAACTGAATTTAAATCGGTTGATCGCTTTTTAATTGAAAATTTTTCGGGTTTAAGTTGCGTATTTAAGCAAGATACTTGCGTAACTGTGGATAAATTTAAAATTTTAGCTCTTATTTTTAAAAACAAAATCTCTTAACTTATTGACCGTGTTTAACTTATTAAAAACAAAGGTAACTTAGAGACCTGAAGAAAACTTTTCACAGGTCTCTAAATTAAAAATAATTCCTATTAATTTTATTTTTCCATCAGAACACAAACGCCGTCGCCCGTTTGGTAGCTGTAAGTTCCCGCCAGATCCGGGCCTTCCAAAATAATCACGCCTTTGGTCTCTTCAAGCGTCGAGGTCATCTTAATGATTTCCTGTAAGTTTTCCCCCAAATCCTCTACCGGATATCCGAAATTGTTCGTTAGATCGACGACGGTTTTTCCGGAATCGATCAACAAAACCCTGGAACTTGAATTCAGGTCAAGCGCCGAAGAAAATCTCTCTACCGGACAGATGAGCCGGTCAATCCCGATAAAACTATCCTCGCTGGAATTATCAATTAGCTTACTTATCACCGAAAGAACCGGAGTATCTCCTTCTAAACCCAAGGTTGAAAAATACTGTAAGTGACCCATTAGGCGCTGATAGGCGACCGTGCCTCTTAGGGTTTCTTCATTTCCGCTTATGTTGTTTCCATGAATGTCGTAGTAAAAGTTTTGGGTAAAATACGGATTTGCGCTTAGATCCAAGGCCTTTTTATCTTTAAAAGCCTGGACCGCCAAGCTTTCCGAATTAATCCTTTGGGCTTCTTCTTCGACGTCTGCTTTAAACGCGACGTACTTTTCTAGAATCTGCGAGGACGACAGTTCCGGTTTAGAGGACCCGGTACAGCCGCCCAAAAACGAAAGCGTAAGAACCACCAAGATAACTGACTTTATTTTTCGCATTTTAGTATATGACTTCAAACCCGACCGGCTTTGAGCCCAAATTAAAAAAACTCCCGGATGGGAGTCGATCAAATTATTCCGATTTGTTTTTTCCGTTATGGTTGAGCTTAATATTAAACTCCGACTGGACGGTAGCGCCCGCGGGAATGCTTTTGGTGATAAAGCAACTTCCTCCAATGACCGCGCCTTTCCCGATGACCGTATCCCCGCCCAGGATCGTGGCGTTGGAGTAAATCGTGACGTTGTCTTCGATCGTTGGGTGACGCTTAACGCCGTTTAGGGACTGTCCGCCTTCGGTCGAAAGGGCCCCAAGGGTCACGCCCTGGTAGAGTTTTACGTGATTGGCGATCTTACAGGTCTCGCCGATGACGACGCCCGTAGCGTGATCGATAAAAAAGTATTTTCCGATTTTCGCCCCGGGGTTGATGTCCACGCCCGTGATGCTGTGGGCGTACTCCGACATCATTCTGGGAATGATCGGGATTTTTTTCTTATAAAGCTCGTGCGCGATGCGGTAGACGAAGATCGCGTACATTCCGGGATAACTCAGGATGATCTCATCCCGGTTTTGCGCGGCCGGATCGCCTTCGTAAAAGGCCTGGATGTCCATCATCAGCATCTTGTGGATGTCCGGTATCTTTTTCATAAAGTCGACCGAGAGCTTAGCGGCCTCGTCGGCGACGTCCTGGGTGACCTGATAGTAGTTTGAGTCCTTGTCGCGCATCAGGGCGATCCCGATCTGCTTGTGGAGTTTTTGTTCGATTTCTACGATTAAATTTCCCAGGTAATAATCCAGCGTGCAGTTATACAACTCTCTTTGTGAAAAATGTCTGGGAAATATGAGTTTTCTTAAGTCGTGAAGAATGGAAATGACCTGTTCGCGGTCCGGAATAAAGGGAGACGAAATGGGAGAGATCACGTTTTCTCTGATCGTGTACTCCGCCATTTGTTTTGTCAGTTGTGATACTTCTTTCGTAAATTCTCTGCTCATGTCCAGCCTCTTAAAAATTTTTCACAAAAGCTTCTTCGGTGTATCGGCGTCAGGCCGTATTTTTTGATGGCTTCGATGTGCTCTTGTGTACCATAGCCCATGTTCGTTTCAAAATGGTATTGCGGATAAAGCTTTGCCTGCTCGCTCATGTATAAGTCCCGCTTGACTTTAGCGATGATACTTGAGGCGGCAATGCAGTACGAAAGATCGTCTCCGTTGATAATGGGGTTTTCGTTTAAGCCGCTGTTGACGTGCAGCGCGTCGATCAAAACGAGATCCGGGACCTTCCCCAGCCGTCTTAGTGCGGCGTTCATGGCGACTTTCGTGGAAACCAAGATGTTGTACTTGTCGATCTTCTTTGGACCCATCACCCCGTAGGAATAGGCAAGCGCTTCGTCTTTGATGCGCCCGGCCAGTTGTTCGCGCTGTTTTGGCGTCGTCTTTTTCGAGTCCATCACGCCCGG
>CANRHG010000204.1 GCA_947630385.1 uncultured Eubacteriaceae bacterium | reverse complement strand
GGTATGGATATCTTTGAGATCGTGGGCACCGGAGGCGACAACGCCCAGAGCTTCAACATCTCCACTACCTCGGCGCTCGTGGCTGCCGCTGGCGGCATGAAAGTAGCCAAACACGGCAACCGCAGCGTCTCGAGCAAATGCGGGGCGGCCGATGTACTGGACGAACTGGGAATTAAGATCGATCTGGATAAAGACGAAAACGCCAAAGTCTTGGAAGAAACCGGGATTTGCTTTATGTTCGCCCCGGTCTATCACCAGTCGATGAAGTACGCCGCTCCTGTTCGAGTCGAGATGGCCATTCCCACCGTCTTTAATATTTTGGGACCGCTCGCAAATCCGGCCCTGGCCGAACTCCAGCTTCTTGGCGTCTACGACAAAGACCTCATCCCCGTCATGGCACGCGTCTTAAAAGACGTCGGACTCAAACGCTTTATGGTCGTAAACGGCCGCGACGGTCTCGACGAGATCACCTTGAGCGCGCCGACCGACGCGATCTACTACGACGGGGACGAACTAAAAGAAATGGTCATCGATCCCAAAGATTACGGTCTTGCCTACTGTGAGCTCGACGACTTAATCGGCGGGGATCAGGTAGAAAACGCGCAAATCATTCGCGATATCTTAGAAGGAAAAGAAACTGGCCCGAAAAAAGACGTGGTTTTACTTAATTCGGGCGCGGCTCTTTATCTGGCCGGAAAGGTAGACTCGGTCGGGGACGGGATCGCTTTAGCCGAAGAGATGATCGACGGCGGCAAGGCCAAAGAAAAACTAGACGAATTCATCGCCGCCAGTAACCGTGACGATCTTAGATAAGCTCGCGGCCAGCTCAAAACGGCTCGTCGACGAAAAGAAAAAGAAGCTTCCGCTAGCCGAGCTTAAAAAAAATATAAGCCAAAGCCCGTCTCCTTCCTTTTTTAAGGCTTTAGATAAAGACGGTATGTCTTTTATCTGTGAGATAAAACGGGCTTCGCCGAGTAAGGGGATCATCGATAAAAACTTTGACCCCATCGCAACGCTTAAGGATTACAACAGCGCGGGCGCGGACGCCATCAGCTGTCTGACAGAACCGACGAAGTTTTTGGGATCCCTTGAGATCTTAGAAGAGGTCGTTAAAAATACGTCACTCCCGGTTTTGCGAAAAGATTTCATGGTCGATCCGTACCAGATCTACGAGGCAAAAAACAGCGGGGCCTCGGCGGTTTTGTTGATTGCCGCCCTCTTAGACGAGGTAGCTTTAAAAGAAATGTATAATCTCACCGAGGACCTCGGTCTTGACGCGCTCGTAGAAGTGCACGATAATGATGAACTAAAACGGAGCCTTAACGCAGGAGCTAAGATCATCGGGATCAACAACCGGGACCTACGGGATTTTAGCGTAGACCTAAACAAAACGTACGAGCTGATAGAAGAGATCCCTAAAGAGATCACGGTCGTCAGTGAAAGTGGGATTAAAAACGCCCAGGACATAAGAGGCTTAAAAGAAGCCGGCGTAAGCGCGGTACTTATCGGGGAAGCGCTCATGAAAAATGCGGATAAAAAGCAGGCTTTAAAGGGACTAAAAAATGAAGCTTAAAATCTGTGGGATACGAAGTTTTAAAGACGTCGAGCTCCTCAACCGCTTTAAGCCCGATTTTGCCGGTTTTATCTTTTACCCGCCGAGCTTTCGCTATATTAATAAAGAAACGGCTTTAAAACTTAGGAAGCAACTTGACCCCAAAATCAAAAGCGTAGGCGTTTACGTCGACGAAAGCCCGGAGCTGATCAAAGACTACTACGATAGCGGTATTTTTGATATCGCCCAACTCCACGGCAAAGAGGACCCCTCTATGATCGAGGACCTAAAGACTTATGGGCTTACGGTGATCAAATCCTTTCGCATTACGGATAAAGACTCTTTTTTGGGACTTAAAGATTACGACCCCGACTATTTTCTGTTTGACGTTTTTTCAAAAAAGGCCGTCGGCGGAAGTGGGGAGTCCTTTGACTGGGGGTTGTTAAAGAATCAGGAAATAAATAAGCCTTTTTTCTTAGCCGGAGGGGTGGGCGTAGATAATTTACCCGAAGCCCTTAAAACGGACGCCTTTGCGGTCGATCTCTCGAGCAGCGTCGAGACCGACGGGAAAAAAGACGAAAACAAAATAAAAGAAATCATGGAATTTTTTAAAAATGAAGTATAAACGTAGATTTGGAGAATACGGCGGACAGTTCGTTCCGGAGACGCTGATGTCGGCGGTTCTGGAACTGGAAGACGCCTTTCACTACTATAAAAACGATCCGGTCTTTTTGGAAGAGTTCGACAAGCTTCTAAAAGACTACGCCGGCAGGCCCTCGCTACTGACCTACGCGGGTCATCTCACCGAAAAGCTCGGCGGGCCCAAGATTTATCTTAAAAGGGAAGACCTCAACCATACCGGTTCGCATAAGATCAACAACGTCCTCGGTCAGGCGCTCCTTGCCAAACGCCTGGGTAAGACGCGCCTCATCGCGGAGACCGGAGCGGGCCAGCACGGGGTCGCGACGGCGACCGTGGCGGCTTATCTCGGTATAGACTGCGACATCTACATGGGTAGGGAAGATACGGTCCGCCAGGCCCTTAACGTCTACCGGATGGAGCTTTTGGGGGCGAAAGTCCACCCGGTCGAGACGGGTACGATGACCCTAAAAGACGCCGTAAACGAAGCCCTCAGGGAATGGACACGTTCGGTTGAAAATACCCATTACCTGATCGGCTCGGTCATGGGACCGGCGCCGTTTCCGGAGATGGTACGTTTTTTCCAGAGCGTGATCTCAAAAGAGATCAAAGAGCAGATTTTGGAACAAGAGGGACGCCTTCCGTCGGCGGTTCTCGCCTGCGTCGGCGGGGGTTCCAACGCGATGGGAGCCTTTTATCACTTCATCGACGAGCCCGGGGTCCGTCTGATCGGTTGTGAAGCCGCCGGTAGAGGGGTGGACACGGAAGAAACGGCGGCGA
>CANRHG010000203.1 GCA_947630385.1 uncultured Eubacteriaceae bacterium | reverse complement strand
TAAATTTAGTTATAGGTTCTGCCGGAAACGGTTTAAGCGAGCCTGCCGCTGAAGGAACGTTTAAAGTTTTTATAAATAGTGGCACATTAAACATTTATAGTCTTTCTGAGGATACAATGGAGTGTTGCCTGGTTGACTCAGTTGGAACCTATGGCGGCGGGATTTGTATTGGCGGCCCAGCAGTAGGTAGCGGACCGTCGGGAACTATCAATTTCTACTCTGGGTGTTTGCAGAGCACGAGCGGAGTGGAAACTTCAGGAGTCTTTGGAAACCTATCCACGTTTAATATGGACGGTGGTCTGGTTATAAGCCAGGCTTGGAACAATACGGGGGGGAATGTTCCTTCCGCTTTTGGGACCGATACGGTTGTAGATATTAATAACGGATTCTTTATTAGTACGTATAAATACGTTGGTAATCCGGATGGACTGTACCCAGCAAAGTTAGGTGGTCAGTCCTTAACTTTAAATAACGGTTTCTTGGCCGCTTATAATGACGATCAGACGACTACCGCTGGGGTGGGTAGTCAACTTGGGACTCCTGACGAGTGTACGAACAGTATGACTATAGGTCTAAGTTGGGACCTAGGATCGGCTGTTGATCTTGATCCGGCTGGCTCAGATCCTGTGGTTTTAGGAGGTTGGGCAACGGTCTATGGGAACGTAAACACATCCTCCTGGCCTTCTTTGCTACAGAACCTGACGACCAACACGCTTAACGTCCTTGGCGGCGGGAGCTTTACGGTCGCTTCCGGGAGTTCTTTTACCGCTACAGCAAATACAAGTGTAGGATCGCCAAGTGCAACCTCATCCGGTTCAAATGGTTCCATTACAAACTACGGAAAACTTAATCTAGCAACATCCGGAAGTAATACAGTAAGTGTGAATCCTTACTCTTCCTTTAACAACGCGAGTGGGGGAGTTCTTAATATAGGAAATAGTACAGGGACTACTAACGTACCTATTTCTCAAAGCGCTGAGTTTATCAATTCTGGAACGATGACCTTTAATGGGACCGTAACTGTGCCTATATCTCAGGACGCTGAATTTAGCAATTTAGGAACCATGACTTTGACTAGTAGTACGCAGTTTACAAATTCCGGTACGTTCTCGACTCCAGGCAAGGTTTTGGATAGCAGTGGGGCCCCCTATAGTAGTCCGATTCTAGTTGATAATGTTGCGGGGACAGGGGCTCAGTTAGGAAGTATTAATGGTTACACCATACGAGGGACTTATCTTCCAGCTGCACCACCGGCTTTTAACGAGATTTATGGGGTTTCCCTCAACAACCATAACGTTCTAAATTTCTACTATAACGGTACAGCTGCAGCGGCTGCAGAAGATGGCAAATATGAAGTTCCTTTACAATCTGGTCCGACCGGATTTGTAGCCAACGCGGATGATACAGCAAACGGTAAATATTTTGCCGACGCTTTTAACTGGAGTTTTGCTCCCGTATCGGGAAGTAGTCCAAACGGAGTGATTTCTATTGGGCAGCTTACTACTGACTACAGGGAAGTCTCTGACTGGACTTATTCTGAGGAAAATGGCGTTGGGACGTTAACCAGCCTCTTACCTACAGGTCAGACTAACTATGGTCTTGGGATCACCCAGACAGTAGAGGACTCCATTACCGGAGGGGTTCATACCTATATTCCGGGAGAAGTCGTCCTAACTTACAATATGAGCGGCGGGGATGGATCTCAGGCCGGGACCTTGGCGACTGCCACAAACCCGGGAGTTTACAATCTGACGGTTTCAACTCCGACGGCCGGAGGTACTACGACAACGCTAAATTCCCAATTAAGATTTGTTGTTAATTGGTCGGATGTTAGAGGTGTAGAAATCACCTACGGCGGAACCATCGCAGCCAATCAATATACCTTTAACATGGACGAAACCCCATCGGTCGATTTTGGGGATTACTCTTATAACCTCTTATCGAATGGGCAGCAAATTTATACACCTGGCCATGAGGTAGTGTGGAAGTTGAATATGAGCGGCGTCTATGACTGGGAAGATTACGCCGAGGTCGATGACAACGGCGTGGTCACGTTCTTGCAGCCTACACCGGTCAGCTATCCTCTGACTCTAATCTGCTACGTCGATGGTGTTCAAAGCACGAATAACGTCGTTATCAACGTCACGGGTTCGGGAACCCAGACAGAGACCGGGATCCAACCCTGGCTCGATACGGTCTATCTCGTAGCCGGAGATGATGTAATTTACGACTTATCGGACAATGTCACCGGTGTTCCAAAAGGACACGGCCTAAATCCGGCCAATTTAACCTTCAGCTCAAGTGATCAGGGATACTTTACGGTTTATGGTAATAACCTCTATGTCGACGACGACTACATCGGATCGGCTACGATAACGGCTACCTATGAGTACGGCGGAGAAACTTACACCTGCCAGTTTGACGTCCAGACCGTCGCGACCGCCGTTGAGCCTACCGGGATTACCGCCCAAGAAGAGCTCGTGTTCGTCTTAGGTGAAGACCTGGTTAAAAACGTTGACGCAAGACTGACCCCGACCAATACAACAACACAGGCTTACGGTAACGACTTTAATTATCAGTCGGCCAATACGTCGATCGCCAGAGTCAACGCTTACGGTAACGTTCAACCGATAGGCTTAGGCGAAACCACGATCACGACTACCTATCAGGGTGGTGAGTACAGTGTTGTCACCAACGTTCGGGTCATCGAAGCTCCGGAAGGCGAATTAACATTAGAACCTGCTACCTTAAGTCTTGCGATTGGACAAACCGGAACGCTGAAGCCACAGCTTGATGGGAACGATCTTCCTGAAGACGCTACTGTTACCTGGAGTTCGGACGATCCAGAAATCGCAACCGTAAGCGAAGAAGGCGTCGTCGAAGGCGTAGCGGAAGGTACGACTCAGGTCAACGCCGAATACGAAGGCCTTACGGCTACGGCAGAAGTTACGGTCACGACCGAACCGGAACCGGC
>CANRHG010000202.1 GCA_947630385.1 uncultured Eubacteriaceae bacterium | reverse complement strand
CTAACCAAATACCAACATAAGCAATTGCATAAACGATGAATAATATGCAGTATCTGGAATAAACCACATCCTAGGAATTTTGTCAAATTCCATGGCCGTACGGAATAAAACGGCCCAGTGTTGCCTGCTATAGAAAAAATACGAAAGTAAGTTGCGGACTTTGTGAATATTGTGCCAAGATGATTTAATCTCCTAACTAGCTAGGTTTTTTAGTTTTCATTAAAGTTTTTGTTTTTTTGGTTTCTGACCAATCTCTTTGGTTGATTTCAAATTTTTAGTTTGTCCTTACTATGGCTTCGAAGTATCTCACAAATAGCTTCTTCTCCAACCTTTTTCTTTCGAAGAAGATGGATATCATTTGTGCTAAGATCTACCTCTTTTGCGAGTTTCCATATGACTTGGACCGGCCCTTCAATAATATTAATTCCCACAGGTTTCGTGCTATTATCGACACGGCCATTGATTGAAAAATTTAAGAATTAATTAAGGAAAAATTAGAGAATTCAACCGCTAAACAAAGTCAAACGAAGAGAATGCATTTGACTACGATTTTATCAAACCCCTTAAAAAAGGGCAGAGCTGGCGCAGGGAAGTTTTAAATTTTATTAAGCAGAAGGCGACGGGCGCTATTGACATAAAGTGCAAAACGTTATTTAATCAAAGACAAACCATTTAGGAACTTCTTTTTTGGTCTTTACGTCTTTGATCTAATCTTGGAGATGCTCACTAAGATGTAAGTGCCAGTTTTTATCCCAGCCGAAATAAGCAGAACGGCTAGATGAAGGTTTGAACAGAGGAAGCTCCTTTTTTCAATCATCGTCGATTTTTTTGTAATCTCATCGACGAGATTTTCAAGAAGCACCAGCAGATTGTAAGCGATGCGTCGTAGTAAGGCGAAGTTAATGCGCGCGTGGCCCTTTCGGTTGGTGCTTCTGTCTTCTAACAAGAAGTTGTCTTTGCTCCAGTGAAAAGACTCAATCTTCCAATGACCACGGACATAACCCGCCATTTCTTCGGCCGTCATGGGCTTACTTAAGAGAACGTAGTGAACGCTATGGCTTTCTTTTACGACGTAGCGGGCGACCTTACCGATAGCTTTTACCTGCGGGTATTTTTCCCGGACGTATTTTGGGACGACCCTGCAGAACGTGTAGTCCCGCCTTTCTATGCGCCCTCCGTTTTTCTCCTCAGTTTGGTAAAAATCCAGAGGACTCGGCAGCGCGTCTTTTTCTTCAAAAACTTCGATCGTTTTACCGCACACTCCGTCGACTTTTTTTAAGTTTTCTTTGACCGGAAGGACGAAATCCCCGCGTTTTTCGGCAATCAAGCTCATGAGCGGACCCGTCGTGTTGAGCGCGTCCGTCGTGACGACTACGTCTTTGAGGTCCAGTTCTTTTAACAGTTCCAGGCTCGCCGTTTTTTCGCTCGTTTTCCTTGGGATCTCCAGGGCGTCTAAGACCAGACCGGTCGCGACATCTAAGACGTTGTGAACGTACTGCGCGCTTAAGTTTAGGACCTTATTTTTTGAGGCTTTCGGGACGGTCCCGTCTACGGCAACCTGGGAACCTTTCCTTAGTTTATGGAACTCTTTTAACCATTTTTTCAGGCATTTGCGCAGTTCGTTTTCATCGAGCCGGATGAGGATCTTACAAAGCTCATCTTCACTGGGAAGGCCATAGTCAAAGCCGATCAGGGCGGTCACTTTCTTCCAGTTTTGGGCGAGAAACTTTACGATGTTTTCGCAGTCGTTTTGTCCCGCGAGTAGTCCAAAAAGGATCAGACTCAGTAGATAATTTAGCGGATACTTGACTTTGCCCGTTTGGCGAAATTCCGGGATCGAACCCAGGATCGAAAAAATGGAAGTGACTATCTTCTTTAAGCGCGGCAGAAGAAAACGCCGTCCGCTCCGGTTGGTCTGCATATTTTTCAAAACCGTTTCTTCGAACGGATCCGGGCTCTTTTTGTGAATAGGAATCTTTTTCAACTTCTTTCCTTTGGTTTTCTTAAGATTTGCTTAAGTTTTCGTTAAGCGGTTCCTTAAATCTTAAGAGGTTGTTCTAAATTTTTTAAGCGAAATTTTTACCCGGAAGCTGTCATTTTTGGCCCTAAAAAACCTTAAGAAAACTTCAGTCAATTGCCGTGATCCAGCCCTTAAAAAAGACAGAGCTAGCGCGAGGAAGTTTTAAATTTTTTAAGCAGAAAACGACGGGCGATATTAACATCAAGCGCAAACCGTTATAAAAAAGAATCGCTGAATACCCACGGCCTTGGTCGTGTGGATGAAAGCTTTTCTTTTTTTACTTTTCTGAATAGAAGTAATATAATATCTATTATGAAAAAAGAAAATATTCAAGTGAATTTAATGATTCCAAAGTCATGGAAAAACGAGCTGGAGAATCTGGCACGGATCTACTCGGTGGAGGAAGGTCGGACGATCAGCTACCAGGAGCTGATGCGTACGGCTATCAGAGAGAAGTTCCAGCTGGAAAAGGAAGATATCGGCGCCTGGCCGGGCTACTCAAAGAAATACCGCAGCGATGGATAAGTACTGGCATTCTTCCCATGCGATCTATCTGGCCGGCTACCATATTGTCTGGTGCCCGAAGTTTAGGTATAAAGTTTTGACGCCTGAGCGGCAGAAAAGACTAAAGGAAATACTTGAAGATATTTGTAGCCGCTACGGCTATAAAATCGAAGCGGTGGAAGTTATGTCAGATCATGTCCATCTTTTCATCCATGCGCCGGCAACGGTCGCACCGAGTGATATTGTGCGGACATTGAAGAGTATTTCGGCTGTTGAGATGTTCCGGGCTTTTCCGGAGCTTAAGCGGTTCTACCAGCGCTGCGGCGCTTTGTGGGAGAGGGGATATTTTCTTTCGACCACCGGGCAGATCAGCGAAAAGACGGTGAAAAAATACATTGAAAACCAGAAGAAGAAAGAAGAAAGATAAAACCCTCAGAGATAAATTCAGGAG
>CANRHG010000201.1 GCA_947630385.1 uncultured Eubacteriaceae bacterium | reverse complement strand
GCCTATCCGTCCCGTTCGACTTGCATGTGTTAGGCGTGCCGCCAGCGTTCGTCCTGAGCCAGGATCAAACTCTTTAAGTTTATCTTAGCTTTTTTGTTTTTCGGAATTTGGGTTTTATGGTTTTACCGTTATCTTTTCTAGGACCTTATGCGTTTATTATATCAGGCCAGTAGCCCGTTGTCAAGCGTTTTTATCAACTTTTTGAAAGTTTTTTTTAACTTCAAAACTTTATCTTTTATTTAATAAAGCTTTTGCGCTTGACCGTTTCGTTTTAAGTTTACCGCTCATTCGAGCGTAAGATCATTATAGCTTAAAACATCGGACTCGTCAAGGGGTCTTATAAGTTTTTTTAAAATTTTCCCACTTTAAAGCTTTCGGCTTTTAATTATTAAAGCTAACAGCTTTAAAGAACTCCCCGCGAGTGAGTTTTATTATAAAGGGTCGTGACGGCTTTGTCAAGCAGGAAATTATAATTGTTTTAATTTTCCTGCATCGAAGATGGCCAACCAGAATATGATTTCTTTTTATCCATCATTCGGATTGTTTTTAATTCACTATCTGAAAGGTTAAAATCAAAAATCTCCAAGTTCTCTTTCATTCGTTTGGCGTTAGTGCTTTTTGGAATTACCAGAATATAGTTTTGAACAAGGAAACGTAATATAATTTGCGCTGCACTTTTCCCGTGAGCCTCACCGATTTGGTTTAAAATTCTATTCTGAAAAATATTATCCATCCCTTCTCCAAAAGGAGACCAAGATTCGTGGATTATTCCATTTGTAGCTAGAAAATCATGCATCTTCTTTTGTTGCCACAAAACATGTGTTTCGATTTGATCTACTACTGGCTTGGTTTCAAAACGATCCAAAATATGTTTTACCTGATTCTGATTGAAATTAGAAAGACCAATTGATTTTAGCAAACCGTTTTTATACGCCTCTTCCAAAGCACGGTAAGTTCCTTCGTTATCGCTGTTCGGCCAATGAATGATCATTAAATCAATATAATCTGTGTTTAAGGCCTTTAGTGATTGTTTAATTCCTCGAATAGTCGAATCATAGCCGATCGTTTGTGTTTTTGATGTAATAAAAACATCCTCCCGGTTTAAGCTGGAATTTTTCAATGCTTGTCCTACTTCCCGTTCATTTCCATAATTTTGGGCAGTATCAATGTGGCGGTACCCGAGATCGAGTGCCTGACGAACTAATGATTCTGTTTTTCGTGGTGAAGTAAGATAAGTTCCATATCCAATACGAGGAATTTCGATTCCGTTATTTAGGAGAAGTTTTTCTTCGTTTAACATTTCAAAATCCTTTAAAAAGGTTTAAATCTACTATACAGCTTAAAGTTTACTTTAGGTCAAGAATAAATTTAATAAAAATTGTAGCGCCTTTTTAAACTGGAATTGAAACGTACCCTAATTTTACTAAGATTTCATCGATCTCTTCATCCGTCTTATTTTCTTCTCGAAATAAATTGATCATATTAGCCCGAGCTTTTTCTAGAACATCCTTCCCACCTTCTTCGTATTTGGCTCTCTCAAAACTGGTCATTAGCATTTCCTTTTCCTCCTCTGTTTTTGAAATTCCATATTCTTCTAAAAAAGCCTCGGTTTTCTCGTCCGACTGTTTAAATGAGAGGTTGCCGACAACATTAGAATTTCTTTTGGAAAATCTTAGTAGTTGATAATGGTATTGACCTAAGATTTTACTTAAAGGGATTTTTTAATTGAAACCCGAGGACTTAAAAAAAGGGGCTCTCACCCCTATAAATTACTCTTCTTCGAGTAAATCGTAACCATACGCGCTAATTCTTCATTGATTTTTTCATCACTGTAACCAATCCTACGACAGAAATCAATCAAATTGGCCCGAGCGCTTTCTCTTTCGTCTTTCTTTCCTTCTTCATATTTGGCTCTCTCAAAACCGGCCATCAACATTTCCTTTTCCTTCTTTTTTTCTGAAATTCCATATTCTTCTAAAAAAGCCTCAGTTTTCTCGTACGACTGCTTAAATAAGAGGTTGCCGATAAAATTAGAATTTCTTTTTGAAAAATCTTCGTAGTTGACGATTGTGCTGATCAAACCCTCCGATTCAATGGGCCTCTATTATAATCCGAGGAGTTAAAAAGGGGCTTTCGCACCAATAAATTACTTTTTTTCGATTAAATCGTAACCATAACGCGCTAATTCTTCATTGATTTGTTCATCACTGTAACCAATCCTACGACAGAAATCAATCAAAATAGCACGACCTTTTTCTAAACCGTCCTTCATACCTTCTTCGTATTTGGCTCTCTCAAATCCCGTCATCAACACTTCCTTTTCCTCCTTCGTTCCTGAAATTCCATATTCTTCGAAAAAAGCTTCAGTTTTTTCGTACGACTACTTAAATAAGAGGTTGCCGATAAAATTAAAAACCCCCTTTGATAGATCTGTGTAGTTGACAACGATGTTGATTTAAGATTCCATTTCAAGGAGTTCTTTAATTAAAACCCGAGGACTGAAAAAGGGGCTCTCGCCCCGTTTAATTTAAATTGGATCGAATCCTAATTTAACTAATCTCTCATTGATCTCTTCGTCCGTCTTTTTTTCTTCCCGGAATAAATTGATCAAATTTGTCCGGTCCTCTTCTTTTGTTTCAGATCTACCTTTTTCTAAACCTTCTTCATATTTGGCTCTCTCAAATCCGGTCATTAACACTTCCTTTTCCTCCTTTTTTTCTGAAATTCCATATTCTTCCAAAAAAGCCTCGGTTTTCTCGTCCGACTGTTTAAACAAGAGGTTGCCGACAAAATTAAAAACTCCCTTCGGGAGATCTTCGTAATCTCCTCCGACGTTTACGATGATGGCGTTGATCAGCGATTCTGACTCGAGGGGTTCTTCCACCATCTTCCCGTCGATTAACTTCGCCCGCTTCGCGCTTAAGCTGTAGCGGTCGATCGTGTTGGCCTCTTTTTTTCTTGGAGCCATGTTTAAAAAGATGCAATA
>CANRHG010000200.1 GCA_947630385.1 uncultured Eubacteriaceae bacterium | reverse complement strand
ACTGCGTCGGCGCCAAAGTCAACAACCGCATCGAGCCCCTAAACTATGAACTAAAAAACGGCGATCTCGTCGAGATCATGACCTCCAAACAGTCACCGGGACCGAGCAAGGACTGGTTAAATTTCGTTAAGTCGGCTCACGCCCGAAACAAGATCAACCAGTTTTTCAAAAAGCAGGACCGCAAAGACAATATTGAAGTCGGACGCGTCGAACTCGAAGGCGAATTAAAGAAGAACCATTTCGATACGGAGCTTTTACTCAAAAACTCCAACCTCGATAAAGTGGCCGAAAGTTTTGGGTATAAAACCCATGAGGACCTTTTGGCTCAAATCGGTGCCGCATCGGTTCGGGTAAAAAAGGTCATCGACCACATGAAAGAACTCTTTCCGGAAGCTTTCCCAGTTGAACAGACGCAGCTGGTCCTTTCGGAATCGACGACGCTCAACAGGATCAACAACGATATTTTGGTCAACGGGATCCCGGGAATCGAAACGCGTCTGGCAAGGTGTTGCAACCCGATACCGGGAGACGAGATCATCGGCTATATCACTTCGACCAACGGCATCAGCATCCACCGCGCGGACTGCAAAAACGTGAGCATCCAAAAGGTCAAAGAAAAATTTGTCGACGTCGAGTGGAGTGGAAGAAGGACCAACTTCCCTTACGACGTCGTCGTTCACATCGAGGCGATCAACAAGACCGGCGGGATGATGGAGATCCTAAAGCCGTTTTACGATATCAACGCCCATATCACCAACACGTTTTCCAAGACGCAACGAAATATGGATTATTATACGATTTCCTGCGAAATGGACAAGCCGGAAAACGTCCCGCTGTTGTTAAAAGAGATTCGAAAAATTCCGGAAGTCGTTTCCGTTTCAAGACAATGAGAGCCGTAGTACAGCGCATAGAGGACGCGAAAGTTTACACCGAAGGTACTTTAGACGGAAAGATCGGTAAAGGCCTTTTGGTCTATATCGGTTTTTGCCCCGAAGACGGTAAAAAAGACATCGACTATATGGTCTCGAAGATCACCGGCCTTCGTATCTTTGAAGACGAGGCCGGAAAAATGAACCTTTCGGTCAAAGACGTAGACGGAGAGATACTGATCGTATCGCAGTTTACCCTCTATGGGGACTGTCGAAAGGGTCGAAGGCCGAGTTTTATCCGCGCCGGATCTCCGAAAGAGGCGCAAGAGACGTACGAAGAGTTCTTGGACGCGATCCGAAAAGAGGTTTCGAAGGTTTCTACGGGAACCTTTCAGGCAGAGATGCAGGTCGTCTCAACCAACGACGGCCCGGTTACGCTACTTTTAGACAGTGAAAAGGGGTTTTAAATTGAAAATATTAAAGATACCGGTTGGCGGACCTTCGGGCTCAAACAGCTACCTGGCTTGGGACGACGATAAAAACGCCGTGATCTTCGATCCGGGCTTTCCCGATCCACGCTTTAAACAGATCTTAGAGGAAGAAGGGCTGAACCTTCAAAAGATCCTTCTGACCCACGGTCATTACGATCATATCGGCGGCGTAAAAGAACTAAAGGAACTTACGGGAGCTGAAATCATCATTCCGGAAGCGGACAAAGAATTTTTGACCAATCCGGAGTTAAATCTGGGCTTTGTCAATTCCGTTCCCGCCGACCGCCTCGTTTCAGAAGGCGACGAGATCGAAATTTTTCCGGGATATAAACTTAAAGTTCTTGAAACCCCCGGCCATACCGAAGGCAGCGCCTGCTATCTGGCGGATGACTTTTTGGTCAGCGGTGACGTCTTGTTTAACGGCTCCATCGGTCGTACGGATTTTCCGGGAGGAAGCACCGCCAAGATGAGCCAGTCCCTAAAACGGCTAATGGAACTCGACGATAACCTTCCGGTTCTTCCGGGACACGGTGAGAATACAACGATCGGTTACGAAAAACGCTACAATCCTTTTATAAAAATGATGACTACCTGAACAACGAACGGTTCAGGTTTTTTTGTTTATGGAACTTTCTGGACAAAAAGATTTATTTATACCCTTTAGCGAACTCTATCACGCTTTCGATCCACAGGAGATCCGCCTTGATCAAACGAACTTTAACATCGAAAAGACGGACAAATCTTTGGTGATCCAAAACGGGGACAAAACTAAGGAGATCATACTCGAGCCCGGGCCGGGCGTCTTTAACAAAGAAGCCGAAAAGGTCGCGCTCTATAAATACCTACGGGATCTTTTTGAAGACGAACTCGACTGGGGCGTACTGACCGGAGTAAAACCCGTCAAAGTCTTTAAAAAGGCGGCAAGTCTTGGGCTTGACCCGCAGGCCTATTTTAAAGACCGTCTTTTAATCAGTCCACAAAAAACCGAACTGGTCCGGGAGATCTACGAGCGGCAAAAACAGGCTCTTTCCGCTTACGGGGACGATTACCTCAGTCTTTACGTCGGGATCCCTATTTGTCCGAGTAAGTGCAGTTATTGTTCGTTTGTCTCTACCGTAGCCGACAAAAAAGGGGTTCTGGTTTCAGAGTATCTAAAAAACTTAAAAGAAGAAATCCGCTTTAGCAGGGATTACCTCAAGCGTTGGAACAAAAAAATCGCGTCCGTCTACATCGGCGGCGGAACGCCTTCGGTTTTTGATCCACAACAGACAAGAGAGCTGCTTGCGACTTTAAAGTCCGAGCTTGAGATCCCGGAGACTTGTGAATTTACCTTTGAAGCCGGAAGGCCCGATACGACGAGTCGGGAACTCCTTGAAGTCTTAAAAGATAATGGGGTCAACCGCATCTGTCTAAACCCCCAAACGTTTCACGACAAGACTTTAAAGGCCATCGGTAGAAACCATACGGCCCAGGACGTGATCGATACCTTTAAGGCCGCCAAAGACGTCGGTTTTTCTTCTATAAATATGGACTTGATCTTCGGTCTGCCCGGTGAGAGCGAGGCGGAGATTTTGGACTCACTTAAGACGGCGACTGCCTTAAAACCCGAAAATATCACGGTTCATAACCTGTCGGTCAAGAAAGGGAGTAGGCTCAAGGAAGAAT
>CANRHG010000199.1 GCA_947630385.1 uncultured Eubacteriaceae bacterium | reverse complement strand
TGAAGGGTCACGATATCCCCGTAATCGGGCTCATTAAAGCGGTAGCCGATCTCGTTGACGATGATGCGGTCACCGTCCGTCAGGGTAGGGTACATCGAGGATCCGTCGACGTAGACGAAGTCGATGATGAAAAATTTTAGTACAAAAGCGATGACGACGGCGATGAGGATGGACTGGATCCATTCCTTGATCTCCATCGACGCGCTTTTTTCGTTTTTTACTTTTTTTGCTTTTTTAGTCGCTGTTTTGCTCATATTTTAATTTTATAAAACTTCGCTGAAAATAAGTTAAAAAAAAGAGAGGATGGCCTCTCTATTTTTTAACGACTTTTTCTTTGACCCTGGCGGCCTTACCGACACGGTTTCTCAAGTAATTGAGCTTTGCTCTACGGACCTTCCCGTAGCGGACGACGTGGACGTCGACGACGTTGGGCGAATGCAGTGGGAAAGTTCTTTCTACGCCAATCCCGTTAGAGATCTTACGGACCGTGAAGGTTTTTCTGACGCCGGTTCCCTGGATCTTCATGACGACGCCCTCAAAGACCTGAATTCTTTCGCGCTTACCTTCGGTGATGAGAACGTCTACGCGAACCGTATCACCGACGTTAAACTCGGGCAGCTTTTCTTTTTTATATTTATCTTCTATTTTTTGTAACTTTTCATTCATTTTCTTCACCTAAACTTTCTTCCAATAAATCCGGCCGGAGGGTCTCCGTCCGTTTTAAAGAAGTTTCTTTTTTCCAATCCTCGATTTTTTGGTGGTGTCCCGAAAGCAGGATCTCCGGCACTTTTAAGCCTTCGAAAACTTCGGGGCGGGTGTACTGCGGGTGTTCGAGCAGGTTTTGGCTAAAACTCTCGTTTTCAAGGCTGTCTTTGGGTAGGACCCCCTCGATGTTGCGAACGACCGCGTCGGTGATCAACAGCGCCGGGAGCTCTCCCCCCGTGACGACAAAATCGCCGACCGAGTACAGTTCATCCACAAACAAGTCGATGACGCGCTGGTCGATCCCCTCGTAGTGGCCACAGATAAAAATGATGTCCCGACCGTCCTTTGCGATCGACCCCGCCTCTGCCTGGGTAAAGGTCTTTCCGGTCGGGGACAGGTAAACCACTCTTTTATCCTCGTAACCTTCTACCGAGCGCACCGCGTCCGCGATCGGCTGGGCGGTCATGAGCATGCCCGGGCCGCCCCCGTAAGGGTAATCGTCGACTTTTTTGTGCTTGTCCTTTGAAAAATCCCGGATGTTTATTATTTCGTAGTCAAACAGACCTTTCTCGTGAGCGCGTCCGATGATGCTCTCGTCTAGGTAGGTCTGGATGATCTCGGGAAATAAGGTCAAAAAATAAAACTTCAAAGGTTCATCAAATCCTCAGGGATATCCGCGATGACTTCGACGCCCGGAATGATCTTTAAATACTTTTTAAGAGCCGGGACGTAAATTTCCTTTTCGTCTTGCCTCTCTATGACAAAGGTATCGACCGGGCCCGAGAACTGCGTGATCCCCGTAAGCGTTCCTATTTTGTTGCCTTCTTTATCGATAACTTTAAGACCGATCAGATCTTCCAGGAAAAACTCGTCTTCTTCGGGTGGGTCGGCGTCCTCTCTTGGAATAAGTAGCACCTTGTCCTTGAGTTTTTCCGCCTGCGTGCGGTCATTGATTCCGTCCAAATACAGAAAAACCTTTCCCTTTTGAATGCGCACTTTCCTGATGTCGTAAGACTGTCCTTCGATGTAGACCCGGTGGATCTGTTCAAAGCGTTCGGGATTTTCCGTATACGGCAGTACTTTGACTTCACCTTTTAGGCCGTGAAATCCGATGATCTGGCCGACTTCGAAAAAGTCCATCACACGATTTTTAAGTCCACGCGCTTGTGGTTTAAGATCGCGGCGGCTTTTAAGATGGTCCGCATGGCCTTGGCAATTTTTCCCTGTCTGCCGATGACTTTACCCATGTCTTCGGGAGCTACGGACAGCTGGATGTAAATGACGCCGTTTTCTTCCTCTTCGGTGATCTTGATTTGTTCGGGATCGTCTACCAGATTTTTTGCTAAAACTTCAACGAGTTCGACCACGTTATTCTCCTTGGTTTTCGAGATTTACGGCTTCATCGACCATATCGTAAGCCAGGCCTTCGGCGGAAGTAGCGCCTTCGTCGTCGTTTAGGTCCATTTCGGCCCGTTCCGATTCGATGTTATCGTAGGTTCCTTCGCGCGCAGCCTCTTCATTTTCCAGGTTTTCGGTTTCGTCTTCGACCTGTGGGTTTTCGGCTTCGCGCTTTTTGGCTTCTTCGATCAGGTAAGCCGCGGTTTTGGTCGGCTTTGCGCCGTTTCCGATCCAGTGTTCCACTTTGTCCAGATCGAGTTTGATGTCCGGTGGGTCCAAAAGTGGGTTGTAGTATCCGATTTCTTCGATGGGTCTACCGTCTCTTTTCGTGCGGATATCCGTTACGACGATTCTGTAAAAAGGTCTTTTCTTTCTTCCCATTCTCTTTAATCTAATTTTAACCATAATTCTCCTCTTTTTATTAATTTTTAATCTTTCCGGTGATATTACATAAACGGCAGTCTAAAGCGACGGCTTCGCTTAGAGCCTTTCATCGTCGAGAGCTGTTTGATCATCTTTCGGGTCTGCTCATAGCCCTTTAAAAGCTTGTTGACGTCGCTGACCTGCACGCCGCTGCCCTGGGCGATGCGTTTCTTCCTCGAGCTGTTGATGATGCCCGGTTTTCTGCGTTCTTCCGGCGTCATCGAGTAAATGATCGCTTCGGTCTGTTTCGTCTGTTTTTCCGCGGCGATCGCGTCAAACCCCTTCATCATCTTCTTGTTGTTTCCCGCGATCATCTCAAGCAGGCCCCCGAGGTCGCCCATCTTTTGGATCTGTTTGATCTGATCCAAAAAGTCGTTGAGGTCGAATTCCTGCGACCGCAGTTTTTCTTCGAGCTCCTGGGCCTTTTCCATGTCGATCATGCTCTGGGCTTTGTCGATAAAACTGAGCACGTCGCCCATACCGAGGATCCGATTGGCCATGCGG
>CANRHG010000198.1 GCA_947630385.1 uncultured Eubacteriaceae bacterium | reverse complement strand
ATGCTCTTCCGGAAAGGTACTGATCCCCATTAACGTCGTGATCACCGGGATCTGGTTTTGTTCGGCAAATTTAAGCAGTTCATCTTCGGCGTGCGAGAGTCTCACCCCACCTCCGGCATAGATTAGGGGTTTCTTACTTTGTTTGATCTTACGGATCGCGCGCCTGATCTGTCCGGTATGGCCCACGATCGTAGGGTTATAACCGGGAAGGTCGAGTTCGATTTTTTTGTTCTTTTTCTTGATGATGCTCTCTTGCACGTCTCTGGGGATGTCGATCAAGACCGGCCCCGGACGCCCGGTCGAGGCGATGTGAAAGGCTTCTTTGATGATCCTCGGGATCTCTTCGGGGTCTTTGACGAGATAAGAGTGCTTGACAAAAGGCTCGATCGAGCCGGTGATGTCGGCTTCCTGGAACGCGTCGGAACCGATCAGGTCCCTATTGACCTGACCGGTTATAGCGACGATCGGAATGGAGTCGAGGTAGGCCGTGGCGATCCCCGTGACCAGGTTGGTCGCGCCGGGTCCGGAAGTGGCCAGACAAACCCCGACTTTTCCGGACTGTCTGGCGTATCCCGAAGCGTAATGCGGTGCGGCCTGCTCGTTACGGACCAAAACGTGTTCGATTTCAGAATCCCGTAAGGCTTCGTAAAAAGGCAAGAGCGCACCGCCCGGATAGCCGAAGATTTTTTCAACGCCCTCTTGGGCTAAACAGTTTAAGATTAATTTTGCTACTACCATTTTATTTGTAAAAGAATAACTTTCCTATGAGTGGGGTATGAACTTTGATCGCGTTGTTCGGGCACAACTCCTGGCAGCAAAAACAACGGATGCATTTGCTGTAATCGTATTTTGGCTTGTTGTCTTCCCCGGACAGCACGACGGCTTTCGGATTTTGTGGGCAGTGTTTTTCACATACCCCGCAGCTGATGCATTTCTCCTTATCCACGACCGGTCTTCGGGTGATGAAGTTGCGGAAATTTTTAAGTAGGCCAAAACCACCCCTTAGGTTGTTTTCAAAAGGCACCCGCTCGGCCCTAAACTCGTGGTTGATCAGACTCTTAACGTCGTCTCCGACGATTTCGATGTTGTTAAGATCGGTCTGGCCGTAGCCCATCTCTTTAGCGGCTACGAGCGTTGGGACGTAATCGGGATCCATCCCCACCAGATAAGCAAAGACCCGGTCTAGGGCCACCCCGTCGGTCGACATGAGGATCACGTTCATCGGGGTAGGCGTTCCGTTTTTCGGGCCGTTTCCCTCCATCGCGATCACCCCGTCCATCACGTAAAGGGCAGGTTTAACCAGACGGTTTAAGTCGATAAGCATTTTACTAAAATCCAGCATATCCGGAAAACGGGAGTGGTAGGCGGCCTTGTTGATACCGTAGATAAAACCGAACTGGTTTTTGATCGCGCCCGTCAGGCGGGTCATGGCGTGGGTCTTCATTTTACTCAAACTGATGACCGCCGTGTGGGCAAAAAAGGCGTCCGCCATGTCGAAGGACTTTACAATTTTCCCGTCGTGGAAGGTCACGTTTTTTCCGTGGTCAAAATCCGCCTGCTTTACGCCGTATTTGTCCGCGACCTCTTCAAAACCGGTGATTTTTGCGGCCTGTTTTCCCGTCCCAAAACCCGGGGAGTCGCCGTAGGAGAGATCGTTTAAGCCGTATTCTTTAAGTTCCTTGACGACCGCCTCAAAAAGGCTCGGGTGGGTCGTGACCGCTTCTTCCGGTTTTTTACCCGTTAAAAAATTGGGCTTAAGCAGGATCTTGTCTTCGGCTTTAAACAAATTCTTCGAGCCACCCAAAAGCTCAATTCCCCTTTTTACGGCGCGGTCGACTTCGTCTTGGTCGTAGGAATTACACTGTAAGACGACGACTTTACTTTTTTCCTGTGACATTCGTTCTTCTGATCCCGTCTTCGGTTTGAACGACGAGTCGGTTCTTTAAGAGCAGTCCCAGGGCTTTTTTAAAGGCGGCCTTACTCATGTTGAACTCCCTTCGGATATCGGCCGGATCGCTCTTGTCGTTAAACGGGATAAACCCGTGATTCTCCCTTAGCGCTAAAAGCAGCTTTTTTGCGTCCGGCAGGATCTCTTTGTGGGCCCTTCGTACCGGAGAGAGGGTAAGTTTTCCGTCTTTGGTCACGTCGACTACCCTTAAGCGCACGGTCTTTCCGTTACGGATATCGTTGTTCATGTCTTCTTTACGGACCATGCCGCTGTATTTGTTATCGACCGCGATAAAGGCCCCGAATTTCGGGTTGATCTGATAGACGTAGCCCTCGACCCAGTCCCCTTTTTTATAGGGCGAGTACCGCTCGAGGTAATCGTAGACCTTGGTCGAAGCCGCGAGACGGCCCGACTTGTCTTCGTAGAGTCGTACCAGATACTCTTTTCCCGGCTCGATCTTTATTAACTGCTCCGAAAAAGGCAAAAGCAGGTCTTTATCGAGCCCCCAGTCTAAAAACGCCCCGATTTTTGTATTTTGAACGGCCTTAAGTGGTTTTATTTCACCGAGCTTGATTTTAGGTTTACTCGTCGTGGCGACGAGACGGTCTTCGGAATCGCGGTATATGAAAACGTCGACTTGGTCGTCCTCGGTCAAACCCGCCGCTTCTTTTCCGGGAAGCAGGACTTCTTTTTCGTTTTCGTCGACTAAAACGGCTCCGTGCTCGTTGATTTCCTTGACTTTTAGTGTTTGCGTTAATCCCAGTTTCATAAATTTTTAATTTAACTACTTTTAACTCAAAGTTTGAAGTTCGTCTTTCTTATTTTTCATTTTTGTTAAGCTGCGATCCTTAAATCTTTTCTTCGTTCCGAGACAGTAAGAGTCCCTTTGGCTCTTTCGAGAAGTTTTAGTTTCTTATAACTAACGTTATCTTTTACAAACGAACCGTCGGGAAGTCCAACTTTGAAATAACCGCTTTTACGTCTCGCCGTAACAAAGACTTCTTTGCCTTCAAAGAGGACCCGGTCGCCAAGCCGATAGCCAAACATTTCAAAGTCCGTCTGGGCCCTTCGTCTAATCCCGCCTTTTAGAAATTTTGCCCGGTGGATCTGACGGT
>CANRHG010000197.1 GCA_947630385.1 uncultured Eubacteriaceae bacterium | reverse complement strand
ACGGACGTTCACGTCACCGACATCGGTTGGATGAACAACATCGCCGACGGGACTTACGCCGGTACGATGGGAAGAAACCTTCAGGTCCAGGCCGTAAGGCTAAGACTGACGGGTCCGAACGCGGGAAGCTATAGGATCGAATATAACGTCCACGGCCGCAATTACGGCTGGCAGGGATGGACCTCCCAGGGTCAGGAAGCCGGGACCACCGGACAGAACCTCCCACTTGAAGCCATCCAGATCCGTATCGTGCCGGCTTAAGAGGTTTTAGTTAGAAAAACTTGATTTCGAGTTTTAAATAAATCGTTTAGGTAGTTTTAGCTATCTGATTCTATTGCTTATAAATAGGGCCGAGCTACTTTTGTTCCACACTTCTTTAAACCCTATTTATATAACGGACGCGTAAGACCGTTCGTATAAATTACCTTTATCCGGAGACCTAGTTTTAAATTTTTAAAGCTCTTTTGGTCTTCGGATTTATTTCAATCTTAGAAAATCTTGACGTTTTAGAACTTAAAAAACAAACAACATTCCCATTCTATGAATGGTTTCTTTTTACTTAAAATTACTTCTTTAAGTGGATTCAAGCTTCGATTTAAATAGATAAAGTTTTATATTTCGATTCGAAGTATTAAGAAAGGAAAAACGTGAGAGATCGTTTTAAAAATATTAGTTTAACGTTTATAACGACCTTACTTCTTATTTTTACTTTAGGAGTAGGGGTTTCAGCGGCCTGGACCCCAAGCTCGCCAAGCGGTTATTCTTATGTAAATGATCAAGGAGTTTCGGTAAATCTTCCGTCAAATGCGCAGGTTTGGGCTACGGATAGTACAAATGATGTATTAACTTTGCCTAGTAACTTTCCAAAAAATAACGGTTGGATAGTTTTAGCTCCTTTTAATGTAGATACATATGGACAGGTAACTCTTGCCAATAGCGGAGACTTAGATATTCCAGCCGGGACAACATGTAATCTGTTAATTCAGAATTATAATAAGGCGAATACGGGTTACTTAATAAATACTGGACAGAAAATTAATGTCGATGGAACTTTAAATATCTATGGTGAGACTAATAATCCCAACTGGAATGTCCTGGTCCTAGGAACTGGCTCGGCTGGCACGGGGAATGGAGGTTCGATAACCGGGAGTGGTACAGTCAATCTAATTTCCGGGAAGTTAAAGAACTATGAATTTAATAAACCTCCAATTGCCGTTAGTAACTTTAATATGTCCGGCGGACAACTCTCTTTAAGTCCTTCGGATGGAAGTACTGGGACTAGTAATACTGGTTTTGCCACAAATCCAAACGGGACCACCGTTAATATCACGGGTGGCGTCGTTCATATAAGAGTGAACAACAGTACTAATAATGAACCAGCTCAGGTCGGTGGTTCTTCGGTTACAGTAAACGGGAACGTGTTACTCTACGGGGTGACTAGTCCTTCAAATGTGAAAAATGGGATACTTATCGCTAATGGAGGATACCCTCCTGTTGGTGCTAATGGTATAGGAGTTTTTGACGGTGGGACCGCAACGGTCTACGGGAATGTAAGGGCCGATTGGGAGAGTACTAGCGGAAACTTTAATGTAGATAATTTAGTTTTTGGGCCCGGACAATCGATAACGTACGATACTTCCGCTCAAATCGACGGTGAAGTGGATACGACCGACGCAAGCCCAGGAGGACTCACTGGAGGAGGTACGGCTAAAACAAGTCTTGGTCCAAATAGTAAAGTCATAGGCCCGGTAAATATTCCAAATAAAGAAGGTTTGAGTGTAGCTCCCGGAGCACAAATGAGTGGTACGGATTATGTTATGATCAACATTGACGGGGGAACGCTAAGTCCAATCCCTAACGGTTGGCAAAGTACAGGGGAACCTGGCCAGTATATTTTTGATTTGACTGGTTCTGCGAATTCAGTAGAACTTCCGCCGCTAAGTGGAGATAATTTTATTGGTTATTTTAATAACGAATATTATAACGGGACACCGATTCCGGCTGGAACCTCAAAGACTTCCGGGGTCTATTATGCTTTAGTTACAAACGCTGGACTTACGGATTTTGATTTTGACTCCGAAAACTATATTACGTCCGCTTTCCTGGAACAGGGAACGTTAAATTATTATAATGGGTCACGTCCTCAGGGATTTGAAGTCGACTTCTCGACCGTCCCGGGTCAGATCCCTGCCCAGTATTTTACCTGGACACTGACCGGACCACAGACTTATTATTTTAAGTACAACCTGGATCTTTCGACGGACCTTTCAGAAGATGGAAACACCCACGTCGTCTACACAGCGAATGGTCCGAGCAATACAAATACTACAGCCTATCCCTACCTCTGGAGTTTAGACTTTAGCAATGGCGGAACCGGCGAAGGGATCCTGACTTACTACGGTAACGGCGGGACCCCGGCTATTGGAAACTACAAACTAAATGCTACAGCTTTAACACAGAGAAGTTCGACCGATACGAGGAAATACTCGGCGAGCTCAGGGACCATCACCGTCTCAAACGGCGGAGTCGGAAGCGTCTATCTAACACAAAACGGAACCCGTCCCTATCACTTAATTGAGGTAGATCTTGATACGACTACGACCATGCAGTTCGGCTATCAAGCTTATTCGGGAACAAACGGAAGCGGAAATACGGTCTCTGGAACACCGACTTACAGACTAAGTTTAACGCCAGGAAAAGAAACAAACGTAGCCCGCTACGCTTTTGTCGACGATAATGGTCTTGTGACCTTCCTTAAGCCAACTCCGAGCGGACAAGACCTGCTTTTAACCGTTACGGTCGGAGGGGTAGCCGCTAGCAATCCAGTTGAAATTACGGTCGACAGTACACTAATTGATGAAGGACTGACCGGCCTTGGAACGATTCTTGATACAGTCAACATTTCAGCCCAGACTTTTGACCCCCTTTATCCGAATAATCTTACGGAAAGCGGGGCAATAGCAAGTAATCCAAATCTTGGAAGCTACATGCTCTATCAGAATATCGTTCCGGTTCCAAGCTACGCTTCATTTGAGCCGGAAAACTTAAGCTTTAGTACGAGTAATCCAAATATTAAGATCTACCCG
>CANRHG010000196.1 GCA_947630385.1 uncultured Eubacteriaceae bacterium | reverse complement strand
TGGACCTAGGCATTCAAAGCGTCTTTAACGGGCGAAAGGAATGGTTCTACAGCGTTCACTTTGACCGCTGGAACGACCACGAAGAGCCCTTTGACCTGCAGTGGAACAATTTTGTAGAGCGGGCTTTGGATACGGCCGCGCCGGTGTTTGTCATGGGCGACTTTAACTACGACGCTAACCAGCCGGGTGGGAGTTTGGAACACGCCTTAAAGACCTCCAATCTGTTCGATACCTTTGAGAGGGCCGAGTACCACGACGACGGGATCACGGTGGCCGACTATATCGCCGGCTGGAGCGACAAGGACCACCCTAAGGAAATGCGCATCGATTTTATTCTTTCAAATACCGACGACACCGTCCTAGCCAGTGAAGTGGTCTTTAACGGAAAACGCTTCCCCCAAGTCAGCGACCATTTTGGGGTGGAAGCCATCGTTGAAGAAAGAAAAAACGTATATAAGGACGAACCCTCAAAGAAGATTCCGGAATTTAGTTCCCAACAACAGGGCACGATTCCCCTTACGGTGATCAGGCGGGCCGGCCCGCTGGTCGTCGATATACCATTCCTTCGTGAAAGGATCCTAGAACGGGTCAACAATTACTCGCTACTGGATCTGATCGAAGAGACCTTAAAACACGATGACGAATAAAAAAATCCGCTTCGCAGCGGATTTTTTTATAGCAAATATTCTGGTGTGTAAACTTTCCCGTTTATCGTAAGTTGGTAAGTGTCCGGATTATAGCCGAGCGGAACCCTGACGTTGTTTCCCGCGTCGTCCGTGTAGACCAACGTCGCGTTGTTTCCGTTGATATCGATCAGCGCGTACCCACTTGTGACGGTCTTATCCGGGGTGATAAAATGCACGGCACTGTTTGTGATCGTAAATTCGTCGCTATACGTGTCGTCCGTCGCATAATCCCCCTGGATCATGTTGTAATAAGCCTGTGCTTCCGGAGTTTTTGAAGGCGAGTAAGGGATGATGTCGTAATGCGCCTCAAACATGTTCCCACCGGCCGTTGCTTTTAAATCGGAGGTAAAACTGATCGTGATGCCCATTTCCGGGTTGTAGACGATATTGCTCTCACCCGGATCGGAGCCGTCGAGCGTGTAGCGGATCTCGGCCGTCGGGTCGTTGCAGGTCAGGGTAAGATGCTGTTCCCCATAATACTCCCCGGCCGGTACGGAAGCGGTGATGTCCCGATTTTCTTCGCTACAAGCCGAAAGAAAAAATACGCCGAAAAAAACCAAAAATAAAAGACCGAGGTATTTGGTTTTCATTTTACTAACTCCTGTACAATTCTAGAGATCTAATTATTTTTTAATTTAAACGAATCATGAAGGGCAATCATCGCTTTTTTTGAGATGTGCTTGTCGACGAGCACGGAGATACGGGTCTCACTCGTTGAGATCGTATGGATGTTTACGCCCAGCTTGTAGAGCGTCTCAAAGAACTTGCTCGAGATCTCCGGGTTGGCCACGATCCCGTTTCCGATGATCGAAAGCTTTGCTACGCCTTTGTCGAATTCAACTTTTTGCGCTTCGACCTCGAAAGCAAACTTCTGGGCTACTTCCAGTGCTTCCTGCAACTCATCTTCGTCTACGGTGAACGAAATGTCGTTGATGGCGGCCCGGTTCGTGTTTTGAACGATCATATCCACGTGTATGTTGTTGTTGGCCAACATGCTAAAGAGTCGGTAGGCGATACCGGGCTGGTCCGGAACCTCCATGATCGAAATTTTTCCTATAGCGTCATCTAAAGCGATTCCTTTTACGATTGCTTCTTCCATATTATCGTCTGTAGTTATCTTTGTTCCTGAATTCTCATTAAAACTGCTGCGCACGATCAGAGGGATGTTAAATTTCTCGGCGAGTTCGACGCTGCGGGGGTGTAAAACTCCGGCGCCAAGACTGGCCATCTCCAAGACTTCGTCGTAACTGATCTCGTCGAGCTTTCGGGCTTCCGGGACGACTCTCGGATCGGCCGTAAAAACCCCGTCGACGTCCGTGTAGATCTCGCAACAATCCGCGTCTAGTCCCGCGGCAATGGCGACGGCACTCGTATCCGAACCCCCTCTACCCAAGGTCGTGATGTCGTTGTTCTCGTCCACGCCCTGAAAACCGGCTACGATGACGATCTTATTTTGCTTTAATTCCCCGATGATGCGTTTGTCGTCGATGCCGGTGATCCGGGCCCTTTTATGGACCGAGCTGGTCTGAAGTCCGACCTGGGGGCCGGTCAGGCTGATGACCTTCTCACCGATTTTTTCAATGGCCATCGCGAGCAGGGCGATACTGACCTGCTCTCCGGTGGACAACAACACGTCGTACTCTCTACCCGAAGGCTCGGCGCTTATCTGATGGGCCAGGTCGACGAGCTGGTCGGTGGTCTTTCCCATCGCGCTGACAATAACGACGATATGCTTGCCTTTTCTCTTTTGTTCAACGATGCGATTTGCAACGTTTTTAATCTTTTCTATACTTCCAACGCTCGTTCCGCCGTATTTTTGTACAATTAAATTCTTCAATCTGAAATTATTCTCGCGTAAAAGACTTCGTCCGGACCCAAGCCGAGATCGGCGATCATCTTATCTAACTTATAAGCGTTGACCTTTCGGGTAAAGACGTAGACGATCCCGTCGGTGTTGTTCACGCTCTTGATCGGGGCGACCGACTCCACGTTATCGAGAATCTCCTGTAAGCTTAAATTTTTTGAGTTGTTTTCTAAAATACGTATGTAGTACTCGCCGTCAAAGGCTTTGTTTTCGTTTAATTCGATCTCTTTGTCTAGAGCGGGCGGCTCTAAGTACCTGCCTTCTTGGACCGCTTCCACGATGTCCATGACGTCGTTGACGACCGCGTTGGCCGTCGCGTCTTTTCCGGCGCCTTTGCCGTAAAAGCGAAGCTCGTCGACGACGTCCCCGGTGATGGAGACGACGTTGAATTCGTTTTTGACCGAACTAAAGGGGTGGTCTTTTTTAAGTAATACCGGCTCGACGGTAAGACTGACCGTCCCGTTGTCGTTTTTGGCCTGGGCCAGGTGTTTTAGCCGGTAGCCCATCCGGTTGGCTTCGCTGATGTCGATGGCACGGATGTTTTCAAGGCCACGGGTTTTTACGT
>CANRHG010000195.1 GCA_947630385.1 uncultured Eubacteriaceae bacterium | reverse complement strand
GTCGGAGAGCTCGTACTGGAATCGGTCCGTAAGTGCGTGGAAAGCGTACCGGGTCTTGTTGAGCGCGACCCTCAGGCGCTGACTTACCTTATGGAATCGCTCGTTTTGATCGGGATCGCGATGAGTTTTATCGGTTACTCACGTCCGGCTTCGGCTTCGGAACACCATATCTCCCATTTTATGGAGATGAAAAGCATCCAAAACGGCCAGTACGGTGAGCTTCATGGAACCTGTGTTGGTATGGCAACGGGCCTTGTTGGAGAAATGTATAAAGAACTGCTCAAAAACGGCTTTGACTACGAAAAAGCGCGTGAGCACGCAAAAGCCTTTGATTACGATACCTGGAAAGCCGAAATCGAGCGCAGCTATGGTCCGGGAGCGGAAGAGGTCTTAAAACTCTACGATAAAGTAGGCCAGAACGAACCGGAGACGGTTTTAAAACGGATCGATAACATCGAAGCCAACGAAGAAAAAATCAAAAAGCTTATTGAAGAGGAAGTAGAACAAACCCAAGAAGGCCCCGAGCTTTTGGAAAAATTAGGTGGCCTTACAACGCCCGACCAGTTTAATTTTGAAGCGGACGAGTTTAAAGACATTCTTTTATACGCCAAAGAACTCAGAGACCGTTACGCGGCCCTCCAGATAATGTACGACCTCGGTCAGATCGAAGACATTGCACAGACCGTCGTAGACCGGCATTTTAAAAATTAGATATCGTATTTTACGATTGCTTAAGCGTCCTAAAAGGGGCGCTTTTTTATACCCATTTAAAACCGCTTCTTTTTCTTTTCACGTATTATAGTTTAAAAGTTTCAAAAATTACTTCGGTGAAGTCGTTTTCGGAGCTTGAATATTGCCTTTCTCGGTTTTATGATTAATTTATAAAATTCGAAAGGAAGGTAATAAAAGATGGAATACGATCCTAAGATCTTAGAGGAAGCTCTGAAAAAAGTTGATCGTAGGTTGGATAACCAGGCAAAATACATTTTATCCCACCGGTCGTTGGCAGCGTTTATTTTAAAAGCCATTCTACCGGAATTTGAAAACGTATCGGTCAAGGACATCGCGACGAAATATTTAAAAGGAGTAAGAGAGAACAGTGATCTTTTAAAGAAAGGCCCTAACGAGATAAACGTCCCGGGTGAATCCAATCGGCGTTTTGACGTTTTCTTTGAAGTATCTCTACCGAACGCTGATCATAAATTATGGTTTGATTTGGAATTTCAAAATTCCCAAGAATCTAATATCCTACTTAGGGCAGCGGTATATGCAGCCCAAGGTATAACAGGCCAACGGACGCTCCAACCGGAACCGGTAGTTTCAGCTTGGATCAACATGGACGAGGCCCAAAAACGTAGCAACCGTATTTATAGTGAATTGATAGAAGAATACGAGCAAACGGACGGCCTTGAAGGAAAGATCAAGATCACACCGGTTGAAAATCCGGATTATCTAAAAGATACGGAGCCGATCCGGCTATACTTTATTAACGTTGGAGGTCCAAAACAGAAAGGTTTTACGAAAATTTTCCAGTTGCTATACGCAATTTTTAATGGAAAACTGGAAGTTGTAAAAGAGATCTATAGCGAATATGATTTGATTCTTTCAGATGATCTAAAAACGGAGGTGAATGAATTTATGACATTGGATCAGGCCCGTATCGCGGAAGGTATAAATATCGGCTTAGAAAAGGGATTAGAAAAAGGAATAACTCAGACAGAAGAAAAAAATAGAAAAGAAATTATTTGCGCTTTACATCTTCAGCAAAAGAGCGTACAAGAAATTAATGATTTTTTCAAATTAATGAATAAACAACCGTTAACAGACGAAGAAATCGAAGAATTTGGTTTGTGATTCTTTCTTAAGACCAAAAGTTTAATGTGAGTATAAACGATGACGCTAGATCAGGCCCGTATCGCAGAGGGGATCAAAATCGGCTTAGAAAAGGGTAGAATTGAGGGTGAAGAAAAAGGTAGAGCCGAAGGTGAAGAAAAAGGATTGGAAAAGGGAATAACTCAAACAGAAGAAAAAAATAGAAAAGAAATTATCTGCGCTTTACATCTTCAGCAAAAGAACGTGCAAGAAATTAATGATTTTTTCAAATTAATGAATAAACAACCGTTAACAGATGAAGAGATCGAAGAATTTGGTTTTTAATTCTTGATATGACCGACAAAAGGTTAAAAATAGTTTTTTCAAACTTTACTTTGAAAAATTATGGTATATCCAGTATAATCTTGGGATCTTAATTACTATATTTAGTATATTTCGCGTCTTAAAATCGGAAAATTTAATATGCCTTACCTTTTGTCTACTACATCATTCTTTCTTAAGACTAAAAGTTTAATTTGAGGATAGACAATGACGCTGGATCAGGCTCGTATTGCGGAAGGAATCAAAATCGGCTTAGAAAAGGGAAGAATTGAGGGTGAAGAAAAAGGAAGAATTGAAGGTGAAAAGAAAGGATTAGAAAAAGGAATAACTCAGACAGAAGAAAAAAATAGAAAAGAGATTATTTACGCTTTACATCTTCAACAAAAGAACGTAAAAGAAATCAATGATTTTTTCAAACTAATGAATAAGCCGACTTTGACGGATGAAGAAATCAAGCAATTTAAACTGTAAACACTTTGACCTGGAATTACTGTAGTCTGCAGTCACTCTTTTTTCTAATACTTTAGAAGAATTAGAGGTAAGAATAATATTATCCTGTCCTAACATCATTCTTAAGAGGCTACAGAATTTTTTAAAGTCTGAACAGACGCGTGGCTACAGTTCCACTCAAAAAATCAAAAGACATCACCAGCTTCTCTCAGTTCAGGTAAGGGACTGCAGCGGAGGGAAAGTTTCCCTTTTTAGTCTTTTGATCTCAAATAAATCGGTCTTCCATAGGCAATTTCGACATCACTTGGTCCCGAAAATGCATAAAAGCCGATATTTTGTTTAAGCTGCTTCGAATCTGTTTCGACTGATATAATAGGCGGCTGCCTGATGTCTATTTAACTTCTTGCTTTCTCCAAATTTTTTAAGTCCGTTAATCGATGTATTATAAGGAGGAATAAATGTGATCTTGATCCCCTCTTTTTTGCTCACTCTTTCTAAAGTCTCTTTATATCTTCTGTAATCCAAAGTATGGACGATC
>CANRHG010000194.1 GCA_947630385.1 uncultured Eubacteriaceae bacterium | reverse complement strand
CGGGCATTTCACAGTTGCAGTACGCCAGGCTTTCGCCACAAGTATCGCAGTAACTCGCGTGGCTGTGATCCGAATGGTCGTGTCCACTGTGGTCGTGGGAATGTTCATGGTCGTGCGAACCACCGCAATGAGTATGGTCGTGATTGTGGTCTTCGTGGTCGTGTTGATGACTCACCTGTTCTCCTTTCTGAGTTTTTCCAAGATTTTTGTGTAGTTCTCCCGCCGATGGGGAAAATTACACGCCGTGCAAACCTTTACGTTGTTTTTATAGGAATAGTCACCTCCGCATCTTTTTCCAAGATAATAAAGCGGACAATAACAGAACAGGCAGTTAAAGTCCTCCTCGTCAACGCCACTGTGACAGGGAAAGTACTCGCATTCTCTATTTTGAAAAAATGTATGATCCATAAAAATACAAAGAGGAAAAAGGCAAAAAAAAGCTCCCAAAAAGGGAGCTGAAGTTCTTAATTAAATATTTCTTTCTAAGTCGGTCCGAAATATTAAACAAGGTGTTCTGGCTCAGCGATATCGTCTGTTTTCGCCTTCCCATTTGCACAGTGGCTTAATGAAAACAGCATTTCGCTTTACAGCTGCGACTACAGCAAAGGTATCTAACCTTTTTCCCTCAATTCAAATTGTAAAATCAATATATCACAAATTTTGGAACTGATATTGTTAGAAAAAGGAAACATTTTTACCAAAAAGAGGAATTTAAGAAAAAATCTGGCTTATCGTAAGCAATCTTAGCCGAATAGAGAGCTAAATTTCGATCAAAACCCTCGTCCTATTTAATTAAAATTTTTCAGACGGCTGGTTCTCCAACGAAAAAATCGGTATATATTTCAATAAATACGGAATTGATTGAATTTTTACAGTTTTAATAACAAAGGAGGATCAATCGAAACATAATTTGATCAACAGTAAAATGAGAGATATCGTTTTTCAAAACGCGGTTGCGGTCAAAGAAAACCTCCCAGAGATTTATAAATCTTTATTTCCCGACCAAATCGAGAATTTTGAGGCCACTGATTTCGAAAGTGTAACTTCGGAAACAATCATCTTAAACCATACCGTCAATACCTTAAGTTTTTTTGTTCCTAATGATAGCCAGATGGTTTATATCGAAACTGTCTCTGATTGGGAGCTTAATGATTTTGAACGGCTGGCTGAATATGCGTTCTCAATTTTAGTGAAAACTCTTACTTCCGAAACGGATTTTAAGCCTTTTCGGGTTAAAAACGAAATTTTTATCCTGAGTACGAGCGGAAAAGAACCAGAGCAAAAAGAGTTTTATTTATACGATTATCTTGATCTACCGGATGACGTTCAAAATTATCTCCCGAATTTTAAATTCACGGTCATATCACGTAAAAATGACAACGTTCCAGAAGGTACAGTTTTAGATAAATATTTTCGCTTCTGCGAGATCCAAATCGAAGTTTACCAAGAACTAGGAAGAACCAAAGAAGCGTATACAAAAATAATTGAAAAATGTATTGCAGAAGATATATTTGTCGACTATATTTCAAATAAAAGAGATGAAGTAATGATCAACTTAGGCGAACTGAAGAATCAGAAAAAAGAAACCAAGCGATTTGTAAACCAAAAAGTTAAAGAAGCAAAAAAAGAAATTAAAGAGGAAGTTCAAAGTAAAATTTATGCAAATCTTTTAGCTACTGGCATGGATAAAGATAAAGCTTACGATATCGTTTATAATATTTCAAATTAGAATAACTCAGATCAAACCCGAGGGAGGTTTTAAATAGAAAATTTACAAATCAATGTTAGTCCGAAAATAATACAGTGGTTGAAGTTAAAGGCCAAAAAATATCCTGATTCTAAGTGGATAATAGAGGAACTAGATCAGTGGCTTAAAGAATCTCATAACATAAATATCGGAAAAATCCGGAACATGAGCAAAAAATTAAATATTCCTTTTGGTCTATTTTTCTTAAACGAGCCTCTTGCCCAAGACGAAGTTATAGCAGAATTTCGTAGTGACCCCAGTCCTGAACTCGAAGAAACTATTTCTTACATGAGAGAAATCCAAGCTTGGATGTCTGATAATAATGAACAACAATACGGGGCAAATTTTAATTATAAACTAATAGACCGAAAACTGTCTTCTGAACAAGCTGCTGAAAAAATCAGAGAGTTTCTAGACCTGCTACCTGATTGGAGTAAGAACTGTCAAGATGCTGACGAAGCTTTTAAGCTGGTACGAAAAATCTGCGAAGATAACAATATTTTAGTTCAGTTAGGTTCAACTACTGAAGGTCAAAATGTAAGGGCTTTAGATGTCGACGAATTTAAAGCATTCATTCTAACTGACAAATACGCTCCACTGATTTTTATTAACAACAATGACACAAAATACGAAAAACTTTTCTCTCTTATATACGCAATAGTACACTTGTTTCTTGGGGAAAATTCTTTGTTTGATGAAAATGAATTCTTCATAAACCAGGATACTGATTTTTTCTATAGTGAGGTCGCTACCGAACTAATTGCTCCTAAAACTACCGTATATGAAAAATGGATCGAATTAGAAAAGGTTGATCTTACGGAGAAAGTAAAAAAACTGGCTAAGATCTTTACCTGCAGTAACTCCATTATTCTCTTAAGGCTAAAGAATCTAAATCTCATTGACCAGGATGATTATTTAAAGCAGCTCAACATCTTTAAGCAGGAAGGGATGAAGTCACAAAAAGAGAGTACCAGCCAAGCTCATCTCGATACTGATAAAGATTTGAAATTCGATTCTAACTTTATTAGAGCTCTTAACCAAAGCGTTATTGAGAGAACTACATCGCTTACCGACGCACTTGATTTAACAAGAACTGATTTAAATACGTTTTATAAGCTCGTAAAAACAAAGGCAAGCTCATCCTAAGGGCTTAGAAAAACCTGATCCTAAAAATTTTGACTGGTGAAAGTTGTCGTTAAATTTAATCCCCCTGAACTTTAAAAAGCCACCTGTAGAAGGTGGCTTTTTGGCGTTTTTAAACTTTTTTCCGATTTTGAAATTTTAAAAAAATAGACGAAAGTTCATTACAATTTTAAGTTATCATTAAAGCAGTACTTGATTCCTATCTCCATAAAAATCTAATTATGAAGAAAATACTAACTTTTCTTAGTTTAAGTCTTATCTTG
>CANRHG010000193.1 GCA_947630385.1 uncultured Eubacteriaceae bacterium | reverse complement strand
TCTTGGGGCCGATCTTGCTCACGCTAAGGAGGTCGCGAAAGATGTCACGGTCGTCCTTTCGGTCAAAACCGTACAGATCGATGCCGCTGTCGCGAAAGACCGGATGTAAGAAGAGTTCGACCCGCTCGCCGGGGGAAGGGATGTCCTGTAAGGTCCGTAGGGAAATATTGACGATATATGAAAAAGAGTCGGTACCCACGACGACGTTGTCGGCTCCGATCTCTTCTATTACGCCTTTTAAACGCTCAAACATTTGTGTATAAATAAAAAAATCCCCATTAAAGGGGAAAAACCAAGAATCCCAAATATGCCGTCTAAATGTTTTTGACGCCTATCGGACGCCAAGTGGGTGTCCTGTCCCAAACTTTTGCCTTCCTCTGTCGTGGAGGCCTGACAGCCATTTGAGAACTCCAGACTCCCTATGTTAAAGTGTAGGTTCAAAAATATAAATAACGTACACCTCAGGATTCTGTTCAACAAATTCTTCTATATTTTAGCAGGTTTGGTCTAAAATTTCAAGCAATAATTGACATGGCCTGGCTAATATTTTCCACGGGATAGAATTCGATGTCGGGCCGGTTGCGCTCAAATTCGTTCATATTCCCTCTGGGAAGGATGCAGCGCTTAAACCCGAGTTTTACGGCTTCCTGGACCCGTTTGCGGGCAAACTGGACCTGGCGGACCTCACCGGTGAGCCCGACTTCCCCAAAAACGATCATATCCGCCGGGACTTCGGTGTTACGGTAACTCGAGTAAAGGGCCGTGATCACGGCCAGATCCAGAGCCGGCTCGTCCGAACGGATCCCGCCGACGATGTTAGAATAACAGTCCATCTCTTTGAGGGACAGACCGAGCCGTTTTTCCATGATCGCAATCAAAAGAACCATCCGGTTGTAATCAAAGCCCGTAGCCATGCGCCTGGCGACCCCATAACTCGAGTCGCTCACGAGCCCCTGTAGCTCCAAAAGAAGCGGCCTTAGGCCCTCGATGGCCGGCGCGATGACCGAGCCCGAAGTATTTTCGGGACGGCTCGAGAGCATCAGCCTCGACGGGTCTTTGACCTGGACCAAGCCCTCTTCTGCCATCTCGAACAGTCCGATCTCGTTGGTGGCGCCAAAACGGTTTTTGACCGCCCGAAGGATCCGGTACGGATGGTGGCGCTCGCCCTCGAAATACAGGACCGTATCCACGATGTGCTCGAGGACCCTGGGCCCGGCAAGATTACCTTCTTTTGTCACGTGCCCGACGAGTACGACCGCGATGTCGTTTTTCTTTGCGATCTGCATGAGCGTGTTCGTGTTCTCCCGGATCTGGCTCACGCTTCCGGCCGTCGAGGGGATCTCGGGCGAATACATCGTCTGGATCGAGTCGATGATCACAAAATCGGGCGAGATCTCTTCGATCACGCCATCGACCGTATCGATTTCGGTCTCAGAGAGCATCAAAAGATCCTCGGCGTCAACCCCCATGCGCTTTGCCCGCATCTTAAGTTGTTGCAGGCTCTCCTCTCCCGAGACGTACAGGACCTTCTTACCCGAAGCCGCGATGTTGTTGGCCGACTCCAGTAAAAGGGTAGATTTACCGATTCCCGGATCACCGCCGAGTAGGATCATCGCCCCGGGCGTTATCCCACCGCCTAGGACCCGGTCGAATTCTTCGTTGCCGGTAGAGATGCGCCCGAAATGTTGCTCGTCGATCTGGGAGAGACCGACCGCTTTTTTCGTAGCTTTCCTACCGGTTTTCTTCTTTTTTTCTAAAACTTCTTCTTCAAACGAGTTCCAGGCCCCACAGTCGGGGCATTTTCCCAACCATTTGGACGTCTTATAGCCACATTCACCACAAACGTACTGGATTTTTTGTTTCATTAAGTCGTTATGCTTTTATCTAGGATTCCGGTAAAGGTCTCTTCGCTCCCCTGCGTATCGTACGTCAGCCGGACCTCGTCGCCGTTTTCATCGGTACAAATCAGTTCGCTCTCGCTGAGTTCTAGTTCCAGCTTCTCGCTTCGCAGCATGCTGATTTTGGAAGTCTCGTCTTCGTAGCGGTTTAACGTCGGCGTCGCCGTAAAGACGTAATTTTTTTCGTTCTCTCCCGGTTCATCGAGCTGCCCGTAAAAGTAGAGCTCGTCCCCTTTGTCGATCTGGATTACGTACAGGTTATTGATAAAAGCCGTAAAGCCGTCGCCCTGCCAAAAGGTATTACTCAGGTCTTCGGTCGTGATATCCGGTCCGGTACCCGTCGCACCGCAGGCGACGAGGAAAAGAAGCGGAAAGAGTAACCATAGTTTTTTCATTTTGCGTCTTTAAATTCCCCTTCATAAAAGGCCCGTACGGTACTGAAATTGTTGACGAAGATGTCTTTAATCAGTTCGAATACGTGTTCTTCGATGCCTTCCATATCTTTACTCAAATCTTTAAGGGTTTCGACAGGATCTTTAAGCTCGCTTCTGACATTTTTTAAAAGTTTAGCGACAAGTTCAAGTATACTTAAGCGTACCCCGATCAGACCGATCTCTAAGGCTCCGGTGAGATCTTTCGGCGCGTCGTCTTTATAGTCCTGGGACGTGATGAAGTTGCCGATGATGTCGAAATTGGCCTGGGAGACCGTGTGGATGGTCTCAAAGATGTCGTGCGTGGCCGTCTCAAAACCGCGTTTAAAATCTTCGTTTTTAAGATCTTCCGGGTTTAGTTTAGCGACTTTATCGAAAACGCTTTTAATAAATTCTTTTTCTTCCGTTTTAATATTTTTTACTTCAAGTTCGGAAGCAGTAGTCATAATTTCCTCCTAGGTTAACGGAAAAACCGTATTCTAATAGAATTATAGACAAAATTAGTGAATTTAAACGTTAAAGGTGGAAGATAGGAAAGCGGTTTAAGGGAGAGCGAAAAGTTAAGGTTAAAACCAAAACGGCCGGGAAGAATCCCGGCCGGCTAATATTCAAATAATGGAGCTGATGTCCGGACTTGAACCGGAAACCTGCTGATTACAAATCAGCTGCTCTGCCAATTGAGCCACATCAGCGACCTTTTAATTATAACTTAAGTTACCGGTTTTGTAAAGCATTTTTTTATAAATTTTAGCGATAGCCTAAAAAAGTGTTACTATTTAGCCTACCCCAAATCTCGCTAAATTTCATGCCTGCAACAACCCTTGAACTTCTATTGAAAAACCGAT
>CANRHG010000192.1 GCA_947630385.1 uncultured Eubacteriaceae bacterium | reverse complement strand
ATGCGTGAGCAGGCCCAGGACATCATCGAGGGCCTGAAAATCATCATGAAAGCCGTCGGCGTAAATAACGGTTATATCGGCATTGAAGACAACAAGCCCGAAGCCATTGCCGCGGTCACAAAAGCCGCCGAGGGAACGGGAATCGGTGTGGTCCCACTCAGGACGAAATACCCACAGGGGGCAGAAAAGCAACTGATCTCTTCGGTCACCGGGCGGGAAGTTCCGTCGGGAGCTCTACCGGCCGACGTGGGCGTGGTCGTTTGTAACGTCGGCACGGCCGCACAGATCGCGCGATCTTTCAAGACGGGTCTTCCGTTTTACGAAAAGATCCTGACCTGTACGGGAGAGGCCGTAAACGAACCCGCGACCGTGATCACGCGTCTCGGAACCCCGTTTTCCTACGTAATAGACGCCTGTGGCGGTTACAAAGAAGAACCGGAAAAAGTCATATCGGGTGGTCCGATGATGGGCGTGGCCCAGTATACGACGGACGTGCCGGTCATCAAATCGACTTCCGGAATTTTATGCCTGACAAAGGATGAAGCCAAACTCCCCGAACCGAGCGACTGCATCCGTTGTGGAAAATGCGTAGCCGTTTGCCCGATCGGGCTGACGCCGTATGAAATCTCGGCCTATTCGCTAAAAAACGATTGGGACGAGACCGACAATCTTCACGTCAGGGATTGTATTGAGTGTGGAAGCTGCGCTTTTATCTGCCCGGCCAAACGGCCACTGCTTTCTACGATCCGGACAGCGAAGAGGGAGCTTGCGAAGAAAAAATAATGGAACCTAAACTAGTCTTATCATCGTCCCCGCACATACGCTCCGGACTGACCACGCAGCGCATCATGCTCGATGTGCTAATCGCGCTCATTCCGGCTTTTGGCGTGTCGATTTACGTTTTCGGTTGGTCTGCCATACTAATTACCGTCATCTGCATAGCAACCTGCGTTCTGACCGAATACGTCATCGAAGTTATTTTAAAGCGTAAAATCACGATCTCGGACCTGAGCGCCTGCGTTACGGGCGTACTGATCGCCTTTAACCTGCCATACAGCGCGCCCTGGTGGATGTGCATCATCGGCTCGGTCTTCGCGATCGCGATCGTAAAACAGCTCTTCGGAGGGCTCGGTCACAACTTTCTTAATCCGGCCTTAGCCGGAAGGGCCTTTTTGTTGGCTTCCTGGCCGACACGAATGACGGGAAGCGCGTTTGTGCCACCCGATGCGGTCTTTAACACGACGGTCGACGTCGCCTCGGCCGCGACCCCGGTCGACGCTACGGCCATGGCTACCCCGCTTGGTATCGTCCACGGGAACCTGAACATCGCCCTTCCAAGCCTTTGGGAGATGTTTGTAGGCTTTCCCGGTAAATACGGCGCGATCGGTGAGATTTCAGCTCTCGCCCTGATCATCGGGGGCCTGTACCTGATCATCCGCGGGGTGATCAGTTGGCGCATCCCGGTTTGCTACCTGGCGACCGTCGCCATCATCGCATTTTTCTACGGCGATAACGTGATCTTCCAGCTTTGCGCGGGCGGGCTCATGCTCGGAGCCTTCTTCATGGCTACGGACTACGTTTCAAGCCCTTCGACACCGCTCGGTCAGGTCATCTTTGCCGTGGGCTGTGGGGTCATAACGATGATCATACGAAAATACGGGGGTTACCCCGAGGGGGTCTCGTATTCGATTCTACTGATGAATTGTTGCGCCCCACTCATACAAAAATATACGAAGAACTTGAAATACAGTTCCAGAGAGAAAAAGGGTAAGGAGGCTCTACAGTGAAAGTCCAAATAAACTGGAATACCGTTTTAAAATATGGGCTGATCCTCTTTATCATCACGGTCGTCTGCACGTTTTTGCTGGCCCTGACCAATCAGGTCACCGAACCCGTCATCGCCCAGAGAAACGAAGAGGCCAATATGGAGGCCCAAAAGAAAGTCCTTCCCGATGCCCAGACCTTCGAAGAGGTCGATAACATCGACGAGATCAAGCAAAGCCTGGATGAAAACGCCGATATCGTCCAGTCCCTCGATGTTGGCTATTCCGGGCAGGACCTCGTCGGGTACGCGGTTAAAACGACCCCGAAAGGTTACGGTGGAGAGATCGAGCTTCTGACCGGGATTTCCGCGGAAGGGGAAGTCACCGGTATTTCCGTCATCGAGCAGAGCGAGACGGCGGGCCTGGGAGCGAAGTCGACGACCAGTGAGTTTCAAAACCAGTTCGACGACCTGAGCGCCGAAAAAGACGTGACGGTCGTAAAAGGGGAGCCTGGAAACAAACAGGACAATACGGTCGAAGCCATCAGTGGCGCGACGATCACGACCAATGCGGTCGTAAAGGGTGTAAATACCTCACAAGAAGTAGTAAAAGCGGCGGAGGCAACCGATGAAGAGCTTTAAATATTTAACCAATGGTCTAATCAAGGAAAACCCAACGTTTCGTTTACTGTTGGGGATGTGCCCGACGATGGCGGTCACGACGGCCGCGGTCAACGGGATCGGTATGGGTCTGTCGACGACGGCGGTTCTAATCGGATCAAACGTCGCCATTTCCGCGCTGCGTAAATTTATCCCGGACAGCATCCGCATACCGGCTTTTATCGTCATCATCGCCTCGTTCGTCACGATCGTAGGGATGTTGTTAAAAGCCTACATTCCGGTGCTCGACGCGGCTCTGGGGCTTTATATCCCCCTGATCGTCGTCAACTGTATCATCCTGGGTCGGGCCGAAGCTTTCGCCTTCGACCACACGGTCGTCGAGTCCTTATACGACGGGATCGGAATGGGCCTTGGCTTTACGCTTTCCTTAACGGTACTGGCTTCGGTTCGTGAAATCTTTGGCGCGGGAACCTTTTTTGGCATTCCACTCTTTGGAGACGCCTTCGAACCCGTTACGCTCATGATCTTACCACCGGGGGGATTTATCGTTTTGGGGCTCGGGATCGGGCTCGTAAACTTGATCACGGCCATCCGTAAAGAGCGCGAAAAGAACAAGAAAAAAGCCGTGGAGCTTAAGGAGGTAAAATCGTGAATTTACTCCTTATATTAGTGAGCGGAATTTTTGTCCAGAATTTTATCTTTTCCCGCTTTTTGGGGATCTGCCCGTTTCTAGGAGTTTCAAAACAGATCTCTACGGCTATCGGTATGGGCGTAGCCGTGACTTTTGTTATGGCCATG
>CANRHG010000191.1 GCA_947630385.1 uncultured Eubacteriaceae bacterium | reverse complement strand
GGCTCCGCGTTTTAACATTAATTCCTTAGCTTTAGTCGTAAAGGTTTCTGGTGTTAAACTATCATCTACATTAAACGAGTAAAGGATTTCATCATCCTGAAGATGATAGGCGTTATCGTAAATATCTGAATAAGGTAAAGTCCAATCGCCATTTGGATCAGCCATAGCTCCATTGATCAACTGCAGATAGGTACCTTCAGTATTTAAATACGGAACCTGCTCTTCGGTACTACATCCAAGCCAGGTACTCATTTGAGAGAGTGGTGTGAAAGGCCCACCTCCAGACGAATAAATTCTAGAACTTGGATCATATTCCCAGGTGATATCAAATCTAAATATATTTAATCCTTCATAATCTTCCGGCAGCATGTCTTTTGAACCCTGAAGTTGAAATTCGTACCATGACAAAGCTTTTTCAGAGAGGTTAACGTTCGGGCTCCCACCTTTTAATATTGAGCTGGTTTCGGCAACGCTGACTGAAGCATGAGCCCAACAGGTCCCAAAACGGCTCTGATTTTTAACAGGTGTGACGTAATTTACACCGTTAACGTCTCTTAAATCATACTTTGCAGGGAGGTCTTCGGCCAGAACACAGGGAGAAACCAAACAAAGCAGAAAATTAAAAACAATCAAAAGTTTCGTTATGAACTTCATATACCGTACCCTTTCTTTAAATTTAGGATTTAATTATCCCAACACAATTCCATCTACAACTGATTATAACAAATTAAATTATCTTTTTAGAATCAAAAAGCCATTCATTATCTGGTCGGTTTTGATCTAATAATGAATGGCTTTTTGTATCGTGAGATGATTTAATTCTATAGATTTGTCTATGTACAACTGAAAGATCGAAGAGCTTAAAGTCGGCCGTTTTTATTTTATTCCCAATCTTCAATTGAGAGGTCGTTAAGCTCTACATCGAACAACGTATTCATGTAATAACGGTAAGCGTAATCTTTTCGGTTTGAATTATTTACTTTTACAACTTCCTCAATGGTTTCTTTAGCCATAGTAATATCGTTTGTTACGATATTATTTATCCCTTCCATGGTCAGCTCTTTTACTTTTTCTTCATTATCAACGGTCCAGGCAAAGATTTCTTTGGAGCTGTTATGAACCGAATCGATCAAACTTCCGGTGACAAAGGTTTGTTCGACGCTGAAATAATCGATCGGTAGATAATGGATTTGGCCGTAAGCAATTGACGTATTATAGCACGTACCGATCTCAGGAGCTATTCTCTCAACTTCGAGCAAAGTTTCTAAATCTACGGAAGCAAAAAACCCGTCTTCGTATAAGTCGTTTTCCTTAAAAATCCGGACAGCCGTCTCGACTAAGTCGTGATCGTCTGCCGTCGGCTTTAATTCGATGTTCATTTTTATTCTTCCCTTGCAGATCTGGATGGCCTCTTCGAAAGTGATGAGTCTTTCGGATGAAAACTCCGGAGCAAAATAACTCCCGACGTCGACGTCTCTTAACTCATCGTAGGTCGGTTGTGAGATCACTTTATCCTGGCCGAACCGGCTCGAAAGGTCGTTGTCGTGGGCCACCACTAAAACACCGTCTTTGGTTTGGGTTAAATCAAACTCAACGTAATTGGCCCCGAGCTCGATGGCTTTTTCCAGCGAAGCTCTCGTATTTTCCGGAGCCAAAGCGGAAGCTCCTCTGTGTGCCGTAACGGCCGGACCTTTTATGGTTCCCAGATAACTTCTATAGTTCATTAAGATGTAAGCCGCAAGGGTGTAAGACGCGACCGAAAAAATGAGAATAAACGAAGTTAGGACAATGACCGCGGTCTTAAAGTAACGAAAATGAAAACTCTTTATAACTACGGGGTCCTGACTGTAATCTTTTTCAATATGTTTAAAATAATACGCGCTGACGAACGATACGGTCATTGAGACCGTAAAGACGGTAGACAGGATATTTAATAAATTTTGTAAAAAGGACAGACTCCCTAAAACGACGCACCATAGAAAGGGCAAGCTTCCTTCTTCTACCGCGAATAAAACGATTGCCCCGCCCATAAGAATCACAATAAACATGACGATTCCAAACGTTATTAGGCGGATTACGACCGCGGTAAATCCCCAATAGGTTAGCAGCCGCTTAAAACGAAAGAGTCCTTCTCTCATTAGCTTTAAGCTGTTTAAAACGGCTTTATTAAACGAGATATTTTCAAGGACAAAGAAGTTAAAGCTAAAAAAGGTAAAGTAGACGAACAGGATCAGGACCAGTAAGACGACAATGTACAAAAACAACAACCATGGGACCTGAAGGATGTACTCGTTAATAAAATCAGGGACCGATACCGAAGAAATAAAGCTGTTCCCGATTCCCATAGAAGTCAGTGGCATGAGCAGTAAAACGTAAATTATGACCAGCCAATTCTTAGGATAAACGATTTGGGCCGATTTCTTTAAGCTTTGTACGATAAGTCCTAAAAAGCTTACTTTCCTTTTAAAATAACTTTCGTTGACTATATAAATTAGGCCGACAATTTCATAAAGACAAAAAAAGCCAAAATAAAAACACATAAAACGGTCGTTACATCGAACAAGGGATTTAGTAAGGCAGTAAAAATGTTATCGTAGCCGATATAATCCAAACCGCTAAGAGACAAGACGTAAGAAAATAAGAGACTCACGCCCGGCGTGACCACAAACTGGGTAATAAAATAAAATGTTAATAAAAAAGCAAGCAGAGTCCAAAAATTATATAAAAGAAATCCCAGACTAACTTTAACCAGTTCGATAAATTCTTTTCCTAATCCGATCTCTTTATTTACTCAAAGTTTGAAGTTCGAGTTCGAGTTTTCTTAATTTTCATTTTTACTAAGCTGCGATCATCAAATCTTTTCTTTGTTCAGAGACCGTAAGAGTCCCTTTGGCTCTTTCAAGAAGTTTTAGTTTCTTATAGTTTACTCCGTCTTTTACAAACGAACCATCGGGAAGTCCAACTTTAAAATAACCGCTCTTTCGCCTGGCCGTAACAAAGACTTCTTCGCCTTCAAAGAGGACCCGATCTCCTAACCGAAAGCCAAATATCTCGTAGTCCGTCTGGGCTCTCCGTCTAATCCCACCTTTTGAAAAATTCGCCCGGTGGATCTGGCGGTTGTGGGCTCTTTTTTTGATTCGTTTATAGACGACCCCACAGGGAAGGGCCTGTGTGTTGCCCGAGATCATCAAGGCGTCGAT
>CANRHG010000190.1 GCA_947630385.1 uncultured Eubacteriaceae bacterium | reverse complement strand
CTCTTTCCTTTCGAGCGCTCGGAAGCCAGAGGACGTAACTCTTTTATCGGGAAATCCGTTTCTTCCAAAACTTCTAACATCTTTCGGCCCACCATTCCGGTAGCGCCGACGACGGCAACGTTGTACTGTTTCATAGAAATAACTGGCGCGGAAACCCATTTCTTTAGGTGATGGGATGAGCGCCATCCTCCTTTTGAAAAAAGTAAATATTTCTCTTAAAATAGGCTACAGGGAAAACCGTTGGGCACGGGAATTTCCATAATGAAGGCACCCTGCTGGTCTTAAGAGTTAAGATATGGAGTTGTTGAGACCAGACGCTTTTAACGTAAAATCTTAAGCGCGCTCAAAACTGCAAACTATGCCGCACGTGAAGTTTAGTACCTGGCATAGTCGGGGGCGGGCATATCCTGCCCCTCGAAGGGTGACATCAACCACCCGACGATGCGGCGCCACGCCAGATTTTCCGGCGGGATTAAAGGTCGGAGGCCGGCGCGAAGCGTTTGCTTACGCAGACCGCTCGCACGACTGGGTAGCCGCAAACCCACTACCTTTTAGGTAGGGGGTAGTTGATAAATTTTCTCCAAAAAAAAGACAGCTTACGCTGTCGGAAATTTCATATTCACTTCCGATAGCGCTCCATCTATAGACTTAGATGACAGTATAGACCGATTTAGCGGTTATACCAGCAAGCAGGTTCTGTACCACTGCTTACTTCGGCACCCTTTCCTTTCGTTTAACCTCATCTCCGTACAGTCGGAATCGGCTAAAGTACTGATAAAGGATGCGCCTCTATCTGGAAATCCATTGTATTATATTCGCATATAATCTACAACATCAGCTACCAAAATTTTTCCCATCGAGACCGAAGATCGTAGAATCCGCGTAGTTGACGATGATATTGTGCGGATCGATCCCGAGGACTTCTTGGTAGAGATCGGTCAGCTTTTTTGTAAACTCGTCATAGCCGGCGTGGCTTTCGTTGTTGAAGATCGTAACGCCCAAAAAGGCGATCGGGCTTTGGCTGTCGCCGCGAAAATACAAGTGGCCGTTGTTTTGGAAATCGATAAATAGGAAGTTTTCGGTTTTTCCAGGAATGGTACCGATAAAATCGGCGATACTCGATTTGATTTCGTTTTCCTGGACCGAAGTGACTTCGATATTGGTTTTTGACGTGATAAAAGGCATGTTTATCTCCTTAGGTTCGTTTTACTTAGAAATGATATCAAATCTGCGCCAAATCGTGGGAAGTGCTATAATAATTTGAAAACGAAAAACTCCGGACAACCGGGGCAAAGACCGAAGACCGAGAGGTCTTTTTTTATTGGAGGAAAAATTTGATCAAGGAAAAGTTGATGGTCTCGATGCTCAGCCGTTTTGACGAGCACCCGTTTTTGCTTGATCTTGGGCCAAAGACCTATAAGATCGGCGACGGACCGGTGGAATTTCGCGTCCGCTTAAACAAGTTACTCTCACTGCGGGATCTACTCAATTCGACGACGCTCACCTTAGGCGAGGCTTACATGCGCGGCGATCTCGAGATCGAAGGCGATCTTTACGAGGTCTTAGACAAGTTCATGTCGCAGTTTGGGAAGTTTTCGCTCAACATCGGGGCCATGAAAAATCTGCTTCTTACGAACGAAGGAAAAACCAACCAAAAGCAAGAAGTACAAAGCCACTACGATATCGGAAACGACTTTTACGAACTCTGGCTCGATCCGACGCTGAGTTATTCCTGCGCGTATTTTGAAAACGAGGACGACGACCTGGAGACGGCCCAAAAAAAGAAGATCGACCGGATCTTAAAAAAGCTTTACCTTAAAGAAGGTATGACCCTGCTCGATATCGGTTGCGGCTGGGGCGAGCTCTTAATCGAAGCGGCCAAAAAGTACGGGGTAAAGGGCATGGGCATCACCTTAAGCGAAGAACAGTTCTTGGAATTTAACAAGCGCATCGAAAGTGAAGGGCTACAGGACCTGCTCGAAGTCCACTTAATGGACTACCGCGACCTCCCACAGCTTGGAAAACAGTTTGACCGGATCGTCAGCGTAGGCATGATCGAACACGTCGGGCGCGACAATTACCCGCTGTTTATGAAAACCTGCACCGAAGTCTTAAAGCCGGGCGGACTGTTCCTTCTACACTTTATCTCCGGTATGACCGAACATCCGGGGGATCCGTGGATCAAAAAATACATTTTCCCGGGCGGGGTCATTCCGTCGCTCAGAGAGATCTTGGTCGACGCAGCCGAAGACGACCTGCACGTCTTGGACGTTGAAAACCTTCGGGTCCACTACAAAAAGACCCTGCTAAACTGGTTAAAGAACTTCAACGAAAACCGTGACACGGTCGAAGAGATGATGGGAACGGAGTTTTCCCGTATGTGGGAACTTTACCTGGCGGCGTGCGCGGCGCTTTTTGAAAACGGTGGCATAGAACTGCACCAGATCCTCTTTAGTAAAGGGATAAACAAAGAACTTCCGGACACGCGCTGGTACTAAGAGAAATAAAAAAGAGATACCTGAAGTCAGATATCTCGATCTCGTGTAACTTTCATTGTTAAGATTGCCCCTCGGACTTTTGTCCGCTTTAACAAAAAAGTTGAAGACATCCGAAAGATGTCCACTGCACAAATTTAACTTTTAGATGAAACTAAAACGCTCCTCATAAAGGGAGTGTTTTAATTTTATTGATTTTAATACTTAAAGTCAACACTAAGAGTTAAAAAATTTTATAAAATATTCTTATGCGACGTTAATGATCTTCTTACGTCGCTTTTGTTAAAATTAGCTAAAACGGAGGAGACTGTGGAAAAAGCAAAAGTATATTTCACGAAAGAGATCACGCCACAAAAAGCGGTAGAGATGTTTGAAAAACTGGACACCCCGCTTGACGGCAAAGTCGCGGTCAAAGTCCACACCGGGGAGAAGGGCAACCAAAATTACCTGAGACCGGACTTTTTAAAGCCGATCGTAAAGTCGAATGTAACACCGCTTACGAAGGGGAGCGCAACACGAGCGAAAAACACAAGAAGCTGTTAAAGGAGCACGGTTGGAGCGAAGCGTTCGACACCGAACTGCTCGATGAAGAAGGGCCGGATCTGGTCTTAGAGGTCGAAGGCGGGAAAGTTTTGGATAAGAACCTCGTCGGAAAAGGGATCGAAGACTACGATTCGGCGCTGGTGTTTTCGCACTTTAAAGGCCACCC
>CANRHG010000189.1 GCA_947630385.1 uncultured Eubacteriaceae bacterium | reverse complement strand
GTAAGTCCCTCAAAAAGCTCGTACGGCACGTCGTAGTAGACGTACGAACTTCCGTTTTTCATCCGAAGCCAGAGTTTGCCGTAGTCGTAACTGGCGGATTCGATCAGACTGGACTTTAAAAATCGGGAAATCATTGTTCTTCCAAAATGTGGGCAAGGCCCTGATCAAAAATCATGTAGACGTGATTGTCGTCCAGGGAATAAAACATGGTTTTTCCTTCCCTCCGGTTTTTGACGAGCTTGGCCTGTTTTAGGAGGCGGAGCTGGTGGGATACCGCCGATGGCGTGAGCTCGACGATGTCAGCGATTTCACTGACGCTGCGCTCGTTATCGATCAAAGACCAGAGGATGCGGATACGTGTTGAGTCCCCAAAGACACGAAAAAGATCGGCCAGTTCAGAAAGGTCCTCTTCCGAAATCTTTTCTTTTTGCAATTGTTTTTTTTCCGTCATTTTTTCTCCGATATAATTATAACACTGGCAAATTTACTTATTGGGAGGTCACAAGTGAAGAAATTAATTCTACTTCTTTTACCACTACTTATTCTTACGGCTTGTTCGGGCGCGGAAGACCCCGAAAGCCTGATCGGGACCTGGTCGGTCACGACCGGAAACGAGGCGCAGGGATCCTATACGACCCAATACCGCTTTAACGACGACGGGACCTACGAGATCACTAGCACATCGACGCTCGCGTCGGGGATACAGACACAGGACGGCCAAAGCGTTTTTACCGATACCAAGACCGGAAAATATACGGTCGATGGCGACGGTCTCACGTTGCAAAACGAATATACGCAAGAAGACGGAAAGAAAAACCAGTATGAAGTAAAGTATACTTATAAAATAGAAGGAGATACGCTTACGCTAGAAACCGAGCAAGGCGCTGTAACGACGTACGTGAAGGTACAGGAATGATCATTCCTGTACGGTCTCGGTCGACGGATCAAAGCCGTGGTTGGTAAAGGCGCTTTTTGCCTGTTCGGATAATAGGAAGTTTTCAAAAATTTCGGCTTGTTCGGGATTTGGGGCCGTTTTGGTCATGACGATCGTATAGGGGACCGGCGTGTAAGACCCGTCCGGGAAACTGGCGATGACCTTAAAATCCGGATTTTGAACCACGTCGCTTTTGTAGACGATCCCACAGCTGTCCCGGGTATCTTCGACGGTCTCAAAAATCTCCGTCACGCTTTTTACCTCGCTGATTTTATCCTGGAGCGAATCGTAAAGACCCATGTTGGTGAGCGCTTCTTTGGCGTATTGGCCACAGGGAACGGTCGAGGGATCTCCGATGACGATTTTTTGAACGCTGTAGGTAGAAAGCTCATCTAGAGAAGTTAGTTCCGAAGTGGCGCGGCTAAAGAGCACGAGCGCGTTCGTCGCTAGGGTCTTTTTCGTTGCCACGCCAATGAGATCTTTGCTTTGCAGATCGACGAGTTGTTTTTGACTCGTCGTTATGACCAGGTCCGTAGTCGAAGTATCCTCTAAATCCTTCATGATCGCGGAGGGCGTACCGTAATCGATAGAAACCGTAAACCCTTCGTTTTCGCTCTCAAAGGTCGGGATCAATTCTTCGAGCACCGAACGTAAGCTCATCGGAGCGTAAACGTGAATATCGGCTGGTTCAACTTTATCGAAATCAAACAGACTGGCGTAGTCAAAGTTTTTTAGCTCATCTAAATTGATCGAGGAACAGCCGGCTAAGGGAATAAAAAGAATCGTTAATACGAGTAGAAAGAATATTTTTTTCAATTTTTTTCTTCCGTAGTTTTCTACTGTAATTATGGACAAAAATTTTCGAGTTTACAAGTTAATTTGAAATTTTTAAAGCGGGTAAAAAGCGTACAGGGACATCCGAAAGCCGCCTCCGTACGGTTTATTCATGAATTTGAAAAAAGGTTTGGGAATAGTTATACGAAATACGAAAAATTTGACATTGGCTGCGTTTATACAGCGAAGTAAATCAGCTTAACCCGTTTGTTATTTTCCCGGAAAAAGAAAAAAACAAAAAACAAATCCGAGAAAAATAAATACCGTCTAATTCAACAAGTCGTAGCCAGAATTAGACGGTTACTGATCCAATTTAACGGAGGCGGCTTTCGGATGCCTCTATAAATATAATATCACTTTCAACCGATGATTGCTATATAGGTAGGACGAAATGTTCGATTTTAAGTTTCGTTTAAACGCTTTTGCTTTTGACCTCTAGGTTATCAATAAGGATTTTATGTACTATAGAAAAACTCTCAGTAGTTTTAAAACGGTTTAAAAAGGCCTTATGATTAAAAAAGAATTTGAAATCAGATTTCAATCGAACTTTATACCATGGACCTTCAAGATCTCTTCCAATTTTTGAATTCGTTTATCTAAATTTTGAATTGTAACGTCTTTTTCTTGAATCTTTTTTTTTGTCTTTTTGTCGTTCTTCTTGAATTCCTTGAAGCTTTTTTTCGTCCTTTAGGTGTTGCTCTTCTAGTTTACGAATTCTACCGCCGTAACGTTCTTCAATATAATCTGAAAGCATTGTTTCTCCTTTCTTTATTACTTTTGACCGCGAATTTAATTTCCTTTAAAACCCAGTAAAGCCGGATCCAAAGAGAAGAGAAAAAGAGTTTCCCTACACCATAGAGAAACTCTCAGTAGTTTTGAATTAATTTAAATAATCTTTCCGATCTAAAAAGAATTTGAAACCAGATTTTAATCAAATTTTATATTATTATCCTTTAAAAGCTTTTCTAATTTTTGAATGGTTTCATCTTTTTCTTGGATGGTTTCATTTTTTTCTTGAATGGTTTTATCTTTTCCTTGAATGGTTTCATCTTTTTCTTGTAGCTCTTTTTCATGTTGCTTATTGCTTTTAACGAGCCGCTCTTCTAGTTTACGTATTCTACCGCCGTAACGTTCTTCAATAAAAGTTGAATAATCTGAAAGCATTGTTTCTCCTTTCTTTATTACTTTTGACCGCAAATTTAATTTCCATTAAAACCTAGTAAAGCCGGATCCAAAGAGAAGAGAAAAAGAGTTTCCCTACACTGTAGAGAAACTCTCAGTAGTTTTGAATTAGTTTTAAATTATCTTACCGATCTAAAAAGAATTTGAAATCAAAGATTGATAACGAGGCCATAAATGAGTTTACCGACTAAAAACGTCGGAATAAAATTAAAGAAATTTTCAAGATTGCCAGATTGAGAAAATTCAACGAAAAAAT
>CANRHG010000188.1 GCA_947630385.1 uncultured Eubacteriaceae bacterium | reverse complement strand
TAGATAGATCCGGTCGTACTTACCCCCTAGCCGGTCCATGGCCGGTTTTATTGCAGCTCTTTCGGGGTTTAAGATCTCACACAGGTTGAGTGCGTTTTCCATACATCCAAAAAGGCGGATCTACTGTCATAGATCCGCTCGGGTACGTTATTTATCGTACTTTTCTTTGTATTCTTCTTTTTTGTCGCCGTAATGTTCTTTATCGTAGCCTTCTTTATACTTATCTTTATAGCCTTCGCCGTAGTGATCTTTGTCGTAACCTTCTTTGTCTTTATAGCCTTCCTTATACTTGTCCTTATAGCCTTCGCCGTAATGATCTTTGTCGTAGCCTTCTTTGTCTTTATAGCCTTCTTTATATTTGTCTTTGTAGCCTTCGCCGTAGTGGTCCTTGTCGTAGCCTTCTTTGTCTTTATAACCTTCTTTGTACTTGTCTTTATAGCCTTCGCCGTAATGATCCTTGTCGTAGCCTTCTTTGTATTTGTCCTTATAGCCTTCGCCGTAGTGGTCTTTATCGTAACCTTCTTTATAATCTTCTTTTTCGCTGTAGTCTTCAGCGTACTTATCTTCGAACATTTAAACCTCCAAAAAACATAAATGTACTACTTACGATTATACCCAAAGTTATCCTACAATTTTACGTAAACCGTTTCAATCTTCGACGGTTTGCGTTTCAAAGACGTCGTAGTAATGTTTTAAGGTATCCCTGTACCCGTCGTGGGCCTGTTTGATGATCTCGACGTAATTGGTCGTCGGATTTTCTTCCAGGTTCTTCTTTGCGGCGCCGACGAAGTCCGAGAAAATGTTGATCTTACTGATCCCACCGGTCGCGCAGCGGTTTAAGTTTTCGTCTCCCGAAGACGAACCACCGTGAAGCACGAGTGGGGTGTCGAGGTTTTCGGAGAGTTCTTTGAGGCGTTCGAAATTGATCTTCGGGGTGCCTTTATAAAGCCCGTGGGCGGTCCCGATCGATACGGCCAGCGAGTCCACGCCCGTACGGTCGACGAATTCTTTGGCTTCGTCTAAGGTCGTATAGACCGAATCCGTGCTGTCGTAGCTTTCGTAGTTTTCCCCCTGTCCGACGTGGCCGATCTCGGCTTCGACGACGACCCCTTTCGGGTGGGCGTAGTCGACGATTTCTTTGGTACGGGCGATGTTCGTATCCAGGTCGTCTTCGGAGGCGTCGATCATGACCGAGCTAAAGCCGAGATCGACGGCTTTTTTGATTAAGTCTTCGTCGGTCCCGTGGTCGAGGTGCAGTACGACCGGAACGCTCGCTTCTTCGGCGTAGAGTTTGGCAACCTTCATCATGTCTTCGAGCTCGAGCTCATCGCTTAAGTGGACCTGGGCCAGCCCCAAAATCAAGGGCTTTTTTTCTTCTTCGGCCGTTTCGATGAGCCATTTCATCGTATTTAAGTCGCTGACGTTGGCAGCGGGAATGGCATAGTGATTTTTTTGCGTATCTTTAAATAATTCTTTTGACGTAACAAGCATAATTTTCCCTCCAAAGTTTATAATAATATTTTAGTGTAACCTAGTGTATATTTCGATAAACAAAGCTATGAAAAGAATTACAAAAAAAGAAGAAATTTTACAATTGTTAAAAAAGAATGCTCTTAAACTTGACGGAAAACTAGAGTGGGACTTTCCGGAACTCCCCAAGGAAGAACGGAAAATCCTCGTTTTAAAGCTGTTATTACCGCTATATCTTTCAAAAACAGACAGCGGCTTCATAGCGGCTTTTGAAGACCTAAAAAAAGAACGACCCGAGCTGTTTTTACAATTGCAAAATATTAAGCCCTATCTCAGGCCAAACCTCCTCCCGTTGTTAAACGAGATCCACAAACTCTTTTTAAAAGACGACTTCGATCTGCTCGATCTAACCTATATTTACGAAGGTCTGATCGGACCGGAAGACGGCGTATATTTTACCCAGCCCGAATTTATCGAAAAAGCCATCGGGCCACTGTTTTTAGAAGAGTTAGAAGAAGAGGTCCGTAAAGCCGACACGGCCGAAAAACAGCGTAGGATAAGCGAGAAGATCCGCTCACTTAAACTGCTCGATCCGGCCTGTGGGGCAGGGAATTTCCTGATCTACAGCTTTTACCGCCTAAACGCCTTAAACGAGCAGCTTAGACAAAGAATTGGCGGTCCCGCGCTCACCCTTAAAAACTTTACGGGCTACGAGATCCGCCCGGAACTCGCCGAAGCGGCGCGCCTACTTTTATCGCTTCTGAGCGAAGAAAACGCTAACATCGTCACGGCCGACGCCGTCATAAAAAACTGGCAAGACGACCTGCAGGACGGAAGTTACATCGTCGGAAATCCTCCCTATCTCGGGGCGCGGAAGATGAGCAGCGACCAAAAAAATGGGCTCATGCAGCTGTTTAAAAACACGCCGAACAAAGGCAACCTCGACTATTCGAGTTGTTGGCTAAAAAAAGCGGCCGAACACATGAACGAGGGCCAACGGGCCGTTTACATCTGTACGGACTCGCTTTTTCAGGGGCAAAGCGTACACGACCTTTGGCAGCCGATTCTAAAAGAAGGCGTTGAGATCGACTTTGCCTATCCGAGCCTTAAGTGGGACAATAGACAAAATAACGCGGAAGTAAACGTTTCGATCGTGAGTTTTTCAAAAAACGACATACAGCCCAAACTCCTGTTTGAGCACGAAGACACCTTCGAAGTCGACCACATCAACGCTTATCTTACGGGACGGCCCGACGTGTTTGTCGAATCGAAAAACGAACCGTTTGGCGACGCGCCCAAAATCGGGATCGGAAACAAACCCATCGACGGGGGTTTTCTGCTCTTTACCGAAAGACAGCGGGACGCTTTTATAAAGAAAGAACCGCAAAGCCGGGACTTTTTTCGTCCCTTCTACGGCAGCAAAGAGTTTTTAAAAGGCACTCCCCGTTACTGTCTGTGGCTCGGGGACAGGCCAAAAGAAGACTATGAAAACCTGCCGGAAGTTATGAACCGACTCGAGGCCGTGCGCAGGTTTCGAAAGGGCAGCAAAAGCCCCGGGACCGTCCGCATCGCGGATAGGCCGGAGCACTTTCACGTGGAGAATTTCCCGCCAAGCGACTACTTTGTGATCCCGCGCATCATCGCGCCCGACCGGGATTACCTCCCGATGGGACTGCTCCCGGCCGAAGCCATCGCGAGCGACTCGGTCCACATTCTGTCCGAGCTCAACTATCCCTACTTCGCCCTACTCTCGTCCCATATTCACATGATCTGGACCAAAGCGGTC
>CANRHG010000187.1 GCA_947630385.1 uncultured Eubacteriaceae bacterium | reverse complement strand
CCGTCATTCTCAACCTATACGATGGTCTACGATATTTATGAAACCGGCACGGTCAACTGGGAAATCGGTCTGGCTTCTACTATGGCGATCGTTTTCGCGATCTTTGTAATGATCTTGACGGTGATTCAGACCATCTTAACGCGCGACGACGAAGAAAAATTACAGCGGAAAGAAGCGAAAGAAAAAAGAAGGCAAAGACGTATGCTTAAACGTTCTGGGACCGTAGTAGAGGACCGAAAATGAAAAAAGAGCTTACTACAAAACAAAAAGTAATTGGTTGGGTCGTAGCCATTTTGATGTTTGTCGCATCTCTTTTCTTTTTGTTTCCCATTATTTGGCTGATCGCGAACTCCTTTAAAACGGACGCGGCTATAACCGCGGATATGAATTCGTTGATGGCTTTTGTCCCACCGGCACTTACCGGAGATTTTTTCAAAAACTACGTTACGATTTTGACGAATTCGGATTTTATCCGTTATATGGTCAATACCTTATTTTACGCTTTTGTCTTAATCGTCGTCGGTATTATCGTAAACGGGCTCGCGGGTTACGCCCTGGCTAAAATCAACTTCCCGTTTAGGGAACGTTGGCTTATGATCATTATGCTACTAATGATCGTACCGATGGAAACCATCATCACGATCCACTTTTTATTTATAGCTGAAGCCGGCCTGCTCAATACGGTCATCGGTTATATTTTGCCCATGATCGTAAATCCGTTTAATATTTTCCTGTTCCGTCAGGTCTTTGTCGGGCTCCCCGATGATATCTACGAAGCCGCCCAGCTCGACGGGACGGGACCGCTGAAGTATTTCTTTACGATGGTACTTCCCATGTCGCGAAGCGTGGTGGCTACGGTCGGCGTATTTACGTTTTTAAATGTCTGGAACGACTACCTTTGGCCGTCACTGGTCTTTACCTCGGGAGATCTGCTTACGGCTCAAATCGGACTAAACGCGATCGCCTCAAACACGAATACGACTACGGGGCAGATCTTAGCGGTGATTACGATGGTCACGATTCCGGTCATTATCATTTACTCCTTCTTCTCGAAGCAAATCGTCGAAGGCGTAATTTCAACAGGTTCCAAAGAAGGTTGATATGAGTTTTATAGAACTGAAAAATTTAAGTAAAAAATACGACAAGGCCGACAACTATTCGGTCAAAGACTTTAATCTGGACATCGATGAAGGTGAGTTTATCGCTTTTGTCGGTCCTTCGGGATGCGGAAAATCGACGACCCTTAGAATGATCGCCGGCTTTGAAGATATCACGGATGGGGATCTCATCATTGACGGGGAAAAGGTAAACGAAAAAGCGCCAAAAGACCGCGGAATCTCCATGGTCTTTCAAAACTACGCTCTGTATCCCCACATGACGGTCTACGACAACATCGCTTATGGCCTTAAAAACATGAAAGTTCCGAAAGACGAGATCAAAAAGAAAGTAGACTGGGCCATCGACGTTTTAGGGCTTGAAGAATTCCGTAAGAGAAAACCAAAAAACCTCTCCGGTGGACAAAGACAAAGGGTAGCTCTCGGACGGGCGATCGTAAAGGATACGAAGACGTTTTTGATGGACGAACCGCTCTCAAACCTCGACGCCAAACTCCGCGTTAGCATGAGAAACGAGATCAGTAACCTTCACCGGACCCTAGGCAGTACGACGATTTATGTGACGCACGATCAGGTCGAAGCTATGACGATGGCGGACCGGATCGTCATCATGAAAGACGGGGTCGTCCACCAAGTGGGCCGTCCGATGGAACTATACGAGCATCCGACCAATAAGTTCGTAGCCGGTTTTATCGGATCTCCTCAGATGAACTTTTACGACGTGAGCCTAGACGGCGATACCATCACTTTTAAAGACGGAAATAAAATCACGTTACCCAAAGATCTCGCTAAAAAGTTAGAGGATCATCAGGGTGAGATGATTTTGGGAATTCGGGGCGAGGATATTAAATTAGATGAGCCCAATCTTGAAAAATATAAAGACAATATCCTAGAAGCTACGGTCAACAACACGGAAATCATGGGAAACGAGAACAATCTTTATTTCGATTTCGGCGGTGCCGGTTCTATCGCTCGTGTTTCAAAATACGACGTAAGCGATATCGGGGATCGGATCAAATTTATTTTTAATCCCGAAAAAATGCATTTCTTTGATAAAGATACGGAAGAAGCCATAATATTTACTTAATATGACCTATTTAGACAAAACCAACGAATTTATAAAAAACAATAGGATCGACGACAAAGAACGGCCATATTTTCACTTAACGGCTCCGATTGGTTGGATCAACGATCCAAACGGATTCTCGGAATATAACGGAAAGAAACATTTATTTTACCAATACCACCCCTTTGATATAAAATGGGGACCGATGCATTGGGGGCACGCGCAAAGCGACGATTTCATTAAATGGGAAGAACTTCCGATAGCGCTTGCGCCTAGCGAGGACTACGACAGCTTCGGCTGCTATTCCGGGACAGCCATTGCTACGGACGACGGCAAACACCATCTCTTTTATACGGGGGTGGTTGAGCGTATAAAAGAGAACGGCCAAAGGGAAGAGATCCAAACGCAGTGCTTAGCAAGCGGAGATGGAATCAGTTATGAGAAGTACGAAAATAACCCACTAATTAGTGGAGAGGATCTACCGGAAGGTTTTTCCCGCGTTCACTTTCGTGATCCCAAAGTATGGTTGGAAGACGGAACGTATTTCATGCTCGTAGGAAATTTGGATGAAAACAACAACGGTCAGGCGTTGTTGTTTCGCTCACCCGACATGCACAACTGGGAATACGTTTCCGTCCTCTCCGATAATCATGGTGGGGAATACGGGAGGATGTGGGAGTGCCCGGATTATTTTACGTTAGACTCTCATGACGTTCTTATCGTCTCTCCCCAGGATATGCTCGCGAAAGAACCCAATTTCTATAACGGCAATCACTCTGTAGCGCTGATCGGACAGTTTAATAAACGGACGAACCGCTTAGAAGAAAACCAGGTAGAGCTTCTAGATTATGGAACAGAGTTTTACGCCGCTCAAACTCTTTTATCGGAAGACGGACGCCGGATCATGGTCGCCTGGATGAATTCCTGGGACATGTTAAACGCGAACGCCCTTGAGCGCAACTGGACCGGCATGATGACACTACCCAGAGAGCTGTTTTTCGTTGACGGAAAACTCCATCAAAGGCCGGTTCGCGAACTCAAAAACTACTATAAAGATTCTTTTAAGACCGATGAATTTACCCTTTCCGGGAGCATCGCTTATCCGGAAATAAAGGGGCG
>CANRHG010000186.1 GCA_947630385.1 uncultured Eubacteriaceae bacterium | reverse complement strand
TGATGAACTCTTAAAGTACGGGATCGAACCGGTCATCACGCTTTCTCACTTTGAGATGCCCTACCATTTAGCTAAAAAATACGGTGGGTGGCGTGACCGAAAGCTCGTCGACTTTTTTGTCCGTTTTGCAAAAGCTTGTTTTAAGCGTTATAAGGGCAAAGTTAAATACTGGATCACGTTTAACGAGATCAATAACCAAATGGATACGGACAATCCTCTCTTTTTATGGTCGAACTCCGGAATAAGATTAGTCGAAGGGGAAAACCCACAACAGGTGTTGTATCAGGCGGGCCATCACGAACTTATCGCGTCGGCTTTAGCGGTAAAAGCGGCCCACGAGATCGATCCGGAAAATAAAGTCGGCTGCATGTTAGGCTTTGTTCCGATTTATCCGTACTCCTGTAATCCCGAAGACGTTATGGCCTGCGAACAGGCAATGCAGACCCGTCTTTTCTTCTCGGACGTTTTTATGCGAGGTTATTATCCGTCCTACGCCATTAAAAAGTTTGAGCGCGAAGGGCTTGATATTAAGTTCCTAGAAGACGATAAGAAAATTTTAAAAGAAGGGACGTGCGATTATCTGGCCTTTTCGTACTATATGTCGACGGTCGTTAAATCGGACGCTGGAGAAACGGAAGTGGATTCGGATAGTGTCCAGGGAGGCTTTGCCGGAGTCGTCGCCAATCCTTTTGTCCAAAAGAGCGATTGGGGATGGCAGATCGATCCGGTGGGCTTACGTTATTCTCTGAACCTTCTATACGGGCGTTATCAAAAGCCGTTGTTTATCGTAGAAAACGGTTTTGGAGCCGTCGATGAATTCGACGAAAACGGTGAGATCTGGGATACGAGCCGAATCAATTATTTGAAGGCTCACATTAAAGCTTTAGAAGAGGCCGTAGATATCGACGGCGTCGATCTCATGGGCTACACCCCTTGGGGGATCATCGATTTGGTCTCTTATACGACCGGTGAGATGAAAAAACGTTATGGCATGATCTACGTCGACCGTGACAACGAAGGAAACGGGACGATGGAGCGGCAAAAAAAGAAGAGTTTTGATTGGTACAAGCAGGTGATCGCTTCAAACGGAGCGGATTTAGGATAAAAAAAGATTCCCGCGTAACCCGCGGGAATCTTTTTTTAAGGTAGGGATATCAATTATTATTCTTTATAGCAAGCTTTGTTATCCGAACCGAATTCGACGATCTTTTCCTTGACTTTTTCAACGATTGCGTCATAACCGGGAGCTAGTACTTTACGTGGGTCGAATCCTTTCGGACGATTGTCCAGTCCTTCTTCGAAATACTTACGGACGGCGTCGGTAAAGACGATCTGGCATTCCGTATTGACGTTGATCTTGGCTACACCAAGCGAGATGGCCTTTTTGATCTGATCTTCCGGGATACCCGTACCACCGTGAAGGACGAGCGGCATATCGCCTACGGCCTTTTTGATCTCTTCGAGCACGTCAAAACGAAGTCCCGGCCAGTTATCGGGATAGACCCCGTGGATGTTTCCGATACCGGCAGCAAGACAGGATACGCCTAGATCTGCGATCGTCTTACATTCGTTGACGTCGGCGACTTCACCCATGCTGGTGTGGCCGTCTTCTTCTCCTCCGATCCCACCGACTTCGGCTTCGAGGGATAGGCTCTTTCCGGCCGTCAGGTTGACCAGATATTTGGTCTTTTCAAGATTTTCTTCAAACGGTAGTGAGGAACCGTCGAACATGATCGATGAGAATCCCGCGTCGATTGCGTCCAGAGCCGCGTCGTAGGTCCCGTGATCGAGGTGTAGCGCGACGGGAACGGAGATATTCATCGTATCCAACATCGCGTTGACCATATTGGCGACGGTCTTGAAACCGCACATATATTTTCCGGCTCCGGAAGAAACTCCGAGAATGACCGGTGAATTCATTTCATTGGATGCGGTTAAGACGGCTTTGGTCCATTCCAGGTTATTGATATTAAACTGGCCGACTGCGTACTTTCCAGCTACGGCTTTATCGAGCATTCCTTTTGCGGATACTAGCATTTCGTGCCTCCAATTTTAATTACTCTTATAAAATTATATCCAAGAAAAATCCTTTTGTAACAAAATTGAAAATAAAAGTTTACCTTTTATTATTTTAAAAATATAAGCAATTTTTTAACTAAATATGATAGAATTACTATGATTCTTTTTTTTGAGGCAAGAAATTTGAGTAAAAACGATACGAAAAAAGTAAAACGAAACGATCTTTTTCCGAATACGGACGAAGATCTGACGAAAAAAATAGTCGATTACAACAAAAAATACATGGCGTTTTTGGACAAATCGAAGACCGAACGGTTGTTCGTTAAAAACGCGGTAAAGCAGGCAGAGAAAAAAGGCTTTAAAAACATTTCGGAGTACAAAGAACTCACGCCCGGGGATAAACTCTACATCCCGGTAAAAAACAAAGCCCTAATTCTTATGGTCATCGGGACCGAACCGATCGAAGACGGTCTAAATATCGTCGCTTCCCACATCGATTCGCCCAGGCTCGACTTAAAGCCGACCCCATTGATCGAAAAGGAAGATCTCGCTTATTTTAAAACCCATTATTATGGTGGGATCAAAAAATACCAGTGGGTCACGCTCCTCGCGATCAACGTGACGTATAACGGCGAGCCCGCTCCCTATTGCCAAGGCTCCACCGTCGTCAAAAAAGACGGGACGACGATCGACGTCTCGATCGGGGACAAAGAAAAGCAGCCGGCTTTTTGTATCACGGATCTTCTGATCCATTTGGCCGGAAAACAGATGCAAAAGAAGGCCAGCGAAGTCATCGAAGGCGAAGAACTCAACCTGGTCGTCGGAAGCATTCCGGTCGAAGACAAAAAGACGAAGAATAAAGTTAAGGAAAATATCTTAAAGATTTTAGAAGAAGATTTTGATTTTAGCGCGGACGATTTTGAGTCGGCGGAATTTGAAGCCGTCCCGGCAGGCCAGGCCCGTGATATCGGCTTAGACAAGAGCTTAGTGGGCTCTTATGCCCAGGACGACCGCGTCTGTTCGTACGCGGCTCTCGAAGCCATCCTCAAGACCGAAAACCCGAAACGGACGGCCTGTGTGATCCTCGCGGATAAAGAAGAGATCGGTAGCTACGGCAATACCGGGCTTCAGTCCCACTTCTTTGAAAACGAGCTCGCCGAAGTCTGTCTACTATTAAAAGAGACCAACACGGAACTGGCCCTACGGAGGGCGCTTAAAAACTCCTACTGCCTATCGGGGGACGTCACGGCCGGTTACGACCCGACCTTTAGTTCGGCCTTTGACCGCAGC
>CANRHG010000185.1 GCA_947630385.1 uncultured Eubacteriaceae bacterium | reverse complement strand
GGCGACGAAGTTTATCGGCGGCCACGGGACGGCCATCGGCGGGGTCATCGTCGACAGCGGCAATTTCGACTGGAAGAAGTCCGGAAAATTCCCGCACCTGGTCGAACCGAACCCGAGTTACCACGGGGTCAGTTTTTACGAAGCGGCCGGCCCGGCGGCTTTTGTGACCGCGATCCGGGCGATGCTTCTTCGCGACACCGGGGCGACTTTATCGCCGTTTCACGCCTTTATGTTTTTACAGGGTCTTGAAACCTTATCGCTTCGGGTAGAGCGCCATACGGAAAACGCGCTCAAGGTCGTAGATTTTCTAAACAACCACCCGAAAGTCAAAGCGGTCCATCATCCGAGCCTTGAGACGGAAAGCTCGCACGGACTGTACGAAGAATACTTCCCGAACGGAGCCGGATCGATCTTTACCTTTGAAATCGACGGCGACGAAGAAGACGCGAAAAAATTCATCGACAGTTTAGAGCTTTTCTCTCTCCTAGCAAACGTGGCGGACGCGAAGTCCTTAGTCATCCACCCGGCTTCGACCACCCACGCTCAGTTGACCGAAGAAGAACTGTTAGAGACGGGGATCGAGCCCACAACGATACGGCTTTCGATCGGCATCGAGCACATCGACGACATCATTGACGACCTGAGCCAGGCTTTAGACAAAATATGAGAAACGAAAAAACGGACCGCTTAGGTCCGTTTTTTTATTCTATCTTTAGTTTGAAGCGTCCGCCGAATCGGTCGTATCCGTCTGTCTTTCGAGATCGTAGACTTCATCGTTGGGGAAGGTTACGGTCATCTTGTTGTCGTCCGTGATCTTATAGGTAAAGGATCCCACGTTTGAGGTATCCAGGTCGGTTTCGGCGCCTTCGAGTTGTTCACTACCCGTATCGTAGGTCATTTCTACTTTGTCGCCGTCTACTTTATAGGTTCCGCCGACTAAAGCCGCTCCGGTAACGCCAAAGAGTCCGCCTTCATCGGCTTTGGTGTAGAATTCGAAGGTATCGTCGCTATTAAAAGCCAGGACGATCGTTTCGGATGTACCTTCCGTATCTCTTTCACCTTTCCAGGTACCCTGGAGTCCCGTGCCGTCGGTTACGTCAGAAACCGGTTCTTCGATGTTGGTCGCGACGTCTTCATTTTCCGAGACCATTTCATTCGTCGAGGTCCCGCAGCCACAGACGATAAAGACCAAACCGATAATGAGTAAGAAAGATAACAGCGTCTTTTTCATAAAACACTCCTTATAAAATTTAAACCTTGAAGCTAAACGTAAAGATATTTGGTCCGGCTTAAAATAAGTTAAACCATTGATAAGAAAATCCTGAAAAAGGCTCTTAGGCCCGTGTTTTCGAATGCTTAAATAAAATTTTACAAGCCTCCATTCGAAACTTAGATTGAAATTGTGGTTTTAACCCTCCCTTTTAAGTCGCCTTGGGTTAGCCTCAAAGTTCGAGTTATAAATATAACGATGATATCGTTGTATTTATTTTAGCATATTCAAAAATCGAAATTTGTTCGAAAATGTAACTATTTTATAAATTTATATCCAAAATTTATCGCTTAAAAAGCCGGAGCGAAATTTTAAAAATACCTAAATTGAATTATAATTTTGAGATGCGGCTTTATCCGAATTTTAGATATTCCCGGAAAATTTAAATGACTTACGGGTATATTAAAAAGGAGTTAATTATGAAACCAACATCAAGAAATATTTATCATCTTTTTACGCTGGGTTTTTGTGGCGCACCACAATACCACGAAAACGAAGAGACGGTCAACCGTCTTAAAAAAATCGAAAAAATTATTCCGTATCTCAAAGAGATGGGGATCAATACGCTACTGCTTGGACCTCTCTTTGGTTCGATCTCCCACGGCTACGACGTTTCCGACTATTACGAAGTCGATACCCGTCTAGGAACGAGAGAGGATTTAAAAGCGCTGATCGAAAAACTACACGAAAACGGGATCGACGTTTTATTCGACGCGGTCTTTAACCATACCGGAAGAGAGCACCCATTTTACTTGGATCTCAAAGAGAGGCGTGAAAATTCCCCGTACCGCGACTACTACCGCGGCGTAAACTTTTGGGGCAATAACAGCTTCGGTGATGGGCTCTCCTATGAAAACTGGGCCGGCCACGACAATCTGGTCAAGTTAAACCTCGATCATCCGGACGTTAAGGCTTATTTTAAGGACGTTCTGGCCGACTGGATCGACGAGTTTGATATCGACGGAATCCGCCTCGACGCGGCCAACGTGATGTCACGGCCGTTCTTAGCCGAGATTTCCGACTTTGCCCACAATAAAAAGGACGACTTTTTTATCTTCGGCGAGATCGTCGGGGGAGACTACAGGGAACTCGCGCAAAACGGACACCTCGACTCCGTCACCAACTACGAGTGTTACAAGGGCCTTTATTCGAGCCTAAACGATAAAAACTACTTTGAGATCGCCCACTCCATCCGGCGCCTGTTCGACAATGGAGCCCTGCTTTCGGGGATCCCGGCCTTTAACTTTGTCGATAATCACGACGTAGAGCGGGTGGCGACGACCCTGCGAGATAAAAGGCTACTTAAACCACTTTACCTGTTACTTTATACGATGCCCGGCGTGCCTTCGGTGTATTACGGCAGCGAGCAGGGGATCGAAGCCAAAAAAGAATGGGGAAGCGACGCGAGCCTGCGCCCGGAATACGAGTCCATCGATTTTGATAAGAAAAGCGATCTTTATAAATTTATTACTAAACTCGGTAAACTTCGGCGTAAGTATCCGGTCCTAGAAGACGGAACTTACCGCGAGCTTTTTATACTGCCACAACAGTACGGTTTTTTAAGGGAAGGGGACGACCCGGCCGTGATCTTACTTAACATGCAAGAAGAAGACGTGACGGTCCCGGTCGGCCTAAACGGAAATTACAGAGACGTTTTAAACGACGAAGACGTAGAAATTGAAGGTGAAGTTGAAATACCGGCCTTTTCAGGACGGATCTTGTTTATGGAGGAAAAATGAAAGACAAAAAACTCGACGAAGTCGTGACCGTAGAAGAAGGCAAAAAGCCGCCGATGGAGATCATCCACGAAGGTCCGACCCAACCCGAAGAACGGGTCCAGTACAGCGACGCGCTTGAAAAAGCCGAAGAAGACGCCGAAGACGACGAGATTAAGCCGGAGAATTCCGGCTTTTTTGCGCCCAAAAGCAGGGCTTACATGGCTTTGGCCCTTAAAGAGGCCAAAAAGGCGGCTGCAATGGGGGAGGTCCCGGTCGGCTGCGTGATCGTAAAAGACGGGAAGGTCTTAGCAAAAGCCTTCAACCGGATGGAGTCGGACGGGGACCCCACGGCCCACGCGGAAATTTT
>CANRHG010000184.1 GCA_947630385.1 uncultured Eubacteriaceae bacterium | reverse complement strand
ATAACGATTGTTAGGCTTTTTGTAAATATCCGAAGTTTTTGCTTTGCTTGATTTTTTTGATGAGGCTGAATAGTTACATTAAATCAATACTAAACGGTTGAAGGTCTTTTGTTGAGAATTTAGCGATGTCTTTACTTTTGATAGGAATTTTTGACAATTTAAAACTTTTTTCGACATCTCCGCTTTTTAATGAGATTTCAATTGGCGCTTCGTCAAGTTCGTTTTCTGAAATTTCTACGTCAGAATCAAAGAAGTCTTTTTTAAGAAAATCTTCGATCCCTTTAGGTTTAGTTAAACTTTCTTTAACTTCGGCTAGATAATGATTCTTATAGATCAGATTTCTAATTCGGTAAATTAACTCTTCATTTTGTACTACGTGGGAAAAATTTTGATACATCTATTGTCTCTCCTTTTCTTAGCTGATTGATCAGGTAATATTTTAAACTTAAGTACGCCTGGAGAAAAGATATGAATAGCCTGGCAAAAATTTTTAACAATGTAGAAGTTGAATTTTTTGGAGAAATTTGTTTTATTGATACTTCTTCGAAGAAGAAATACGTTAAGAGAATCAAACAATCTATAGAAAATAATCTTCCGTTTGATAGTGAAGTAGACGAATCTTTTTCTCGGATGATAGATAAATCGCTCTATTACCCGTTGTTTAAGGAAAAAGATTTCAACGTAAAAATAGAATACGCAGACAAAGAATTAGATTTGGGAGACGAGAGAAAAGTAATTTTAAAAACCCAAAAGAAAAATCCTGATTTTCTGCAAACTAAGATAGGCAACGTTTCATTTACGCTTAACTTCGAAGAAGAAGAAAAAGGTATAGGTTGCACCTATGACATTGATTTTCGAAAACCCATACAAATAACAGCCGCTCTTGAGGCAGTAGAAACAACTCTCTTGTTTCTTAAACGGGTTTTTGGAATCTCTAAAAAGAATCTTGGTTACCAACCCGAAGCAGTAAGAGAAATTCTTAATTTCTTTCTTTCGTTTTACGTTGTATTTTACGCCTTAAAGGAAATCGAGAATGTAATCGGCAGTCCGATTGTAATTGATAATACCTTTGATGTTCAAAGTGATCTTGAAAAGGTCATGGTTTTATATACTTTTTTGGTAAAGCAAAAGCCATTATACCTACCAAACGTAACCGTAAAAAACATACCATTCGAAAATGGGAAACCTTACTTTGCAAACGATCCTTTAAAAAATGAGTTTACTGAACTGCTCTATCCGGGTAGATCTGAAAAGGTCCATTTGTTTGATCAGACGGTCACTATTTATCACTTAAATTTTATAGACAACGTTAGGGTTCAAGAAATCGAACAAATAGGTGATCATAAAACGTATATCGTCAGTGAGTCAAGTTTAAACCCGATGCATTTTATGACTCAAGGTTTTCCCGAAAGTATTGACGATAAGGTAAAAGCAGAGTCGTATGAGAACTTTAAAGATGCAAAGGAATGGTCGTATTATTACGACCGGCTCTACGAAGAACTGAAAAATAATATTTTATCTGAATGATCTTCCACTAAAAAAGCCCCTCAAAGCGAGGGGCTAAATTCGTTAAAGGGGTTATTTATTTTTGATCTCTAACAGTTCCGGTATGATTTGGGACAAATCACCGTCGACGCCGATCGATTTGGAAGTGATCTCGGGTTTTATATAGATCTCACCTTTGTTAAAGGTGATATAATCAGCGTTTGGTTCGACCTGAGTGATCTGCATGAGCGGTTCTTTGATCATCCGGTTACGCGGACCGATACCGAATTCTAGGATCAGAAGTTTTTTACCGTGGTAGCGAGACAAAAATTCCTGAAAATCCTGGTTACGTTTATTATAATTAGAATCTTTTAAGAAGAAATAACCGTGGGGCAAATGTGGAACCATCGGTCCACCACACTTAGGACATTTGGGAAGGTAAGCGTCTGGGATCTCCATCCCCTCTTCGTGCTTGAGCATTCGTTCGATTGCTTCCTCTCCGGCATAAACGGTGTCATGACATAAATTGGCACAGTGCATCTCGGTCATGTTGCCTTCCAATTCAAACACTTTTTGCGGATCAAAACCCGCTTTTTGAAAATGGCCGTCCGTATTTGACGTCAGTACAAAATAAGGTTTATCTTTGACTAGCTCGTAAAGCTTTTTCATAAGTGGCGTTTCCCGAGAATAGTTTTTAGCTAGACGACTCGAAAAACTCCACTGTTCATTTTCCGTTGCGTTAGCGCCGCTTACGCCTTGTAGGACACAACGTACGCCGTACTTATCTCTGAAGTCTCCGAAAACCTCTCTAAAACGCTCGTCGTCGGCGAAGATGTTAAAACCTTCGGCAATAGAAAGACCGTTGCTCGCGCCGATCAGGACCGCGTCCGCGTCACTGATCTTTTTCGCAATTTTTTCTAAATTACTCATTTTCTTCCTCGATCTTTTTTAAGTTTTTCATCTCTAGCGCATCTTTCAAGATTTTGGAGATGTCTTCGGGGATCGCAAGGCCTTTGTCCTTGATCGCCACGGGCATGAGCGCGTCTTTCGGGTTGACCGTAATATAATAAGCGTTTGGTAGATTGTAAGTCAGGTTCCAAAACGGTTCTTGGATGAACATCGGCGTCATTCGCCCGACACCGAGTTCGAGGAACAAGATCTTCTTATCCTTGTTTTCCTGAAGAAATTTTTGCGCTTTCTCATGTTCCCCGATGTACTTACTACCTTCTAAGAAGACCGGCGAGCGTGCCCACACATCGAGCTTGGCCCCGCAGTTGGGGCAGCGTGGAATATACTCGGTCGGGATTTCCAGATTTTCATCGATCTTATCTTCCAAGACGTCGACGTAGTTTTTTGCGTCGTACAGTTTATCCTGGCAGCAGTGGCTGCACTGAAAGTATCTAAAATCACCCTGAATGGTACTGATGTTTTCTTCGTCAAACAACCGGGAAAATTGGGCGTCCTGGTTCGTGGTGATCACGTGAAACGGCTTGTCCTTGATTAGTTTGTATAAATCGAAGTAGGTGTCTCCCGTCGGCGCGTTTAAGATCATCGACAGGAACCGGGCCGTGAACGCCCAACGCTGTTCGTCTTTCATGTACGGATAATAGGCTCCGTCAAAGGTACAGTGGTAGCCGTACTTATCTTCAAAATCGCTAAAATTTTTGATAAAATCTTCGTCTCTTTCGTAGTAGTGGCGAAATCCGGCAGCGGCCGAAAGGCCCGAAGCCGCACCGACGACGATCGCGTCGGCTTCTTCGATGTGGTCTAAAAGAGACTTGATCTGTTCTTCGTAAGTTTCGTTTGGCGTATTGGTCATGTTTGTCCTTTCTAGTATTTTTATATCTCTATTGTTATTATTAAATTTACAGCAAATATTATAATAAAACTTTTCCGGCTCTTAACCGACTTTTTGGAAATGCATTTGTCAAGCCTAAAAT
>CANRHG010000183.1 GCA_947630385.1 uncultured Eubacteriaceae bacterium | reverse complement strand
TGCAGCGATGCATTCAGCTGAGCGGTACTAATCGACCGGATTCTTGACCATTGCTCTGTTGCTCTCTGAGAGACTTAAAAATAAGAGAAAAAATATTAAAAAAACTTAAAAAATCAGTTGACAACTTAGAAGTTAGTTAGTATAATAATATTCGTCACTTAAACGGTGATAAAAATTTGTTAATAAATCTTGTGACTATAGCGAAGAGGATACACCCAGAAACATACCGAACCTGGAAGTTAAGCTTTTCTGCGCTGAAAATACTGCACTGGTGACGGTGTGGGAACCTAGGACGTTGCAAGATTTTTGTTCCTCAGTAGCTCAACGGTGGAGCACTCGGCTGTTAACCGATAGGCTGTTGGTTCGAATCCAACCTGGGGAGCCATTTCGAAATTGCAAGATAGTGGCTTTTGAGTCGCTATCTTTTTTTTGGCCCCGTGGTCAAGCGGTTTAAGACACTGCCCTTTCACGGCAGTAACGCGAGTTCGATTCTCGCCGGGGTCACCATTATTTTTATTTTTAATTCAAATTTACTGGCCTGGTAGTTCAGTTGGTTTAGAATGCCAGCCTGTCACGCTGGAGGTCGTGAGTTCGAGTCTCATCCAGGTCGCCATTTGATCCATTAGCTCAGGTGGTAGAGCACCTGACTTTTAATCAGGGTGTCCGGGGTTCAAGTCCCCGATGGATCACCATTTTAATTTGAATTGAACACTAACTTTTATATAATCCCTAAACCGTTTTTATTCCTTTTCGGTTTAGGGATTTTTGCTTTCTCAATTTTTTTCCGAATTAAGCCATTTGATCCTCTCAAGCTTTCTATAAACCGACATGACTTTATCTCTCAGGCTAACCGCTACCGTTTTGTGGTTAAGAAGAAACGTAAGAAGACCTTCTATAACAATTACGCCTAAAAGAACGAACAAAGCTTTTATAGATAACGAAGCCAGTAAGAACGGTTCCGGTAAAAAGATAATTGCAGCCAAAAAGAGCAGTAGGACAAAGCCAAAGAGCAGACCCCTAAAGAGGTTAAACGGACGACAAAGCCTGAAGACGAGGATAAAGCCGGCAGCGGCTAGAGCGTAAACCGATAGAGTCCGCACAACCGTTGGCGTAAAAAAGAAATATCCAAAAGCCATTATAGCTACGCCAAAGAACATTACCAGCCCACTGGGGACCGCCTTAAGTAAAACTTTTGGCAAGAAATGTCCGGTAACGAGTTCGGTATTTGGCTCAAAGGCGAGCACGAAAGAGGGGATCCCGATCGTGACCGCGCTGACGAGCGAAAACTGAATGGGCTCAAACGGATAGCTGTAAGCCAAAAATAAGTAAAGTACAGCAATTAAAGTGGCAAAGATCGTCTTGGATAAATACAGGACCGCACTTCGCTCTAGATTATTTATCAGTTTACGGCCTTCGAGGACGATCTTAGGAAGCGGCACAAAACTCGAGTTAAGTAAAACGAGATCCGATACGACGCAGGCCGCCTGAGCGCCGTCGGCGACGGCAGCGCTGACGTTGGCTTCTTTTAAAGCCAGAATGTCGTTTACACCGTTTCCGACGTAACCTACCGTATAACCTTCCTGTTGAAGGGCCTGTACGACCTGTTCTTTTTGGTTTGGTAGACAATTGCCGAAGACTGTGATCTCATTTACGGCCTTCTTAACCTCTCCGTAGGTTTTATAATCGATCATATTACAGTAGTGGTCGTAGCCCGGAAGGCCCGCCCGCTTTGCGGTGGCCGAAGCGGTGATGGGATTATCTCCCGAAACGATCTTGATCGGAACGCCCTGATCGAGAAAGAACTTAAGGGCCGCGGGAACCGAAGGTCTTAGTTTGTCGCGGTAGACGATCAGTGCCGTAGCTTTGATATCTTCCGGAAGGTCACCGTCTTTAAAAGGTTGATTGGAAGTCGCCATTAAAAGGACGTAATCCCCGGCGTAGGTAAATCTGTTTAATTCTTTTTCAATCGTATCGGCTTTATCGCCAAGGATAAAATCCGGTGCTCCCAGGACCACGCTTGTAAGTTTTCCGTCTCTTTTATAACTCACCCCACTGTAATTATGTAAGGAAGAAAATGGGACGGTGTCGGTAATGGTAACGCCCGACTGGACTTTTTCATCTTTTAAATAACGCACGATCGCGTCGATGACCGGATCATCGTCGTCAAAGTTTGACATTGTATTCTTTAAAATATGTTTTGTCTCGCTTACGTCCGTCTCTCCCAGCGGGAAAAGCTCAATTAAGTCGAGATTTCCTTCGGTGATCGTACCGGTCTTGTCCAGACAGAGCATATCGATCTCGGCTAAGGTTGGGACCGTCGACATGCGCTGTACGAGCGTATGGTCTTTGGCCAGTTTAATGACGGCAGCGGCAAAGACCATGCTGATCAAAAGAACAAGTCCCTGTGGGATCATCGCGATCAGCGCCGCGACCGTAGATTCGATGGCGTAAGGAAAGCCCGCGTGTAAAATAAAGTAATCTTTGGCAAACAAAAGAAGACCGATCGGGATTAGAGCCAGCGCGATGATGTGAATTAAGGAGTCGAGAGAGCTTTGGATCTCGGACTGTCGAACCCGCACTTTTTTAGCCTCGCGGGCGAGTTTTCCGGTAAAGCTGTTATCTCCGACTTCATTAACGACGGCTTTGGCCCTACCGCCGATGACGACGCTTCCCGATAAGAGCTGATCTCCGGCTTTTTTTAATACCGGGGTACTCTCACCGGTTAAGAGCGAGTCGTTGACCTGGAGGGAGCCCGTCTCTAGGACCGCGTCAGCCGGGATCTGATCGCCGCTTGAAAGTAGAAGTACGTCTCCGAGGACGATCTGATTTTCGGAGATTTTTACAATTCTTCCGTTACGTAGAACGTTTACGTCTTTTTTATTAAGTAAGGATAACCGGTCTAGGGTCTTTTTGGCCTTGATCTCCTGATAGGAACCGATGGCGATGTTCGCGATAACGATGATCAAAAACAGGAGATTTCGGTAAGAATGAACGAAGATAAGAAGCGCGGCGAGGATGAAGTTTACAAGATTAAAGAAAGTAAAGACGTTCTTAAAAAGGATCTGTCTTATACTTAAGGTCTTCGTTCCGGGACTCGTGTTGACCTCTCCCGCCTTGATTCTTTGATCGACCTCACTCGTCGTCAAACCGGTCGATAGATTCGTAGTTAACTTTTGCATAGTAAATTTTAGACTAATTCGTTTTTTAGTATATTTACCCTTCTATTAAGTGGTTCTTTATAGTAGAAACGAAAACGTCTTCCTTTAAAATCCATTTCGGTTAGAAATCTTTAAACACAATGAGCTTGCTTTTGGCCTAGACCGTATTTAAAATAAATATCTGAAACTTGATATTAACTTTTTTGTTACTATTTAGCCTCCCCTAAAAATGGGCATGACTTTAAGGCGGCTATTCACCAGAAATAGTCACCTGTTGTTTAT
>CANRHG010000182.1 GCA_947630385.1 uncultured Eubacteriaceae bacterium | reverse complement strand
GATCGAGTTTTTGCAGCCGCTATTTCAGGCACCTCGAGCCACAACTCATGTCCCTTTTTGACGAGGCGCAGGCTCTGGGACTTCCGGTAACCCTTACCCTTCCGGTCTTTAGTCAAAAAGATCTGGACTGGGCCAAAGAAAAAATCCCCGAACTCATCAAACACGGTGCGGTCGATGAGGTGACGGTCAACGACGTGGGAATGAAGCGCTTTTTAAAGGAAAAGAGCAGAATCAACCTGGGCCGGCTCTTTTTTAAGGACCCCCGGGATATCCGAATCCCCGAGCTTTACAACGGTACGTCCCGACCGGCGGGGCTGGACTTTGCCGGCGAGGAACTCTGCGAGATCGATCCCATCAGCAAAAGTCTGAGTCTTAACCGGCCGGTAGCGCTGCACTACCCGTATTGTTACATGACGACCGGAAACATCTGCAAATTTGCCTCGATCAACAAGGACGAAGTCCTAAAATTCCGTCCGAATGCCCCGTGCCTTTTTGAGTGCCAGCGCATCCACGAGTATTTTACCGAGGATTTCGGCGACGGTGAGCGGGAACTTTTCCGCTTTGGACGGACCGTCTATTATTTAAACGATGACATCGACCCGGTCGATGAGAACGTCGTTCGTCTCATCCATTTTCCCTTAAAGGAGTTGTCCTTAACGTGAAGATCCTAGTACCATTTAAAGATGAAGATTTTTTAGACGATCTGCGTAGCGCCGGAGCCGACGAGTTTTACTACGGTTTTTACGACCCGCGCTGGAGCGAGCGCTTCGGGGAGTTTTGCGACATCAACCGGATGACGGGTTTTAAGCACATCGCCAATCCCTTTGACTTTGAAAAGGCCGTCGAGATGACAAAGCGGATCAAAGATATAGGGGGCGGCGCGTTTTTGACCCTAAACGCAAACGTATACGGAAAAGAACAAATCGCTTACGTTAGAGAACACTACCTGCCGGCCCTAAAAGAAGCGGGGATCGACGGGATCATCGCTTCGGATCTAAATCTGGCAAGAGCCATCGTCGAAGAGGGTCTAGAGCCCGTAGCCAGTACGATGTGCGCCATCTACAACAGCGACATCGCTAGGGTCTACCGCGACGCCGGCTTTAAGCGGCTCATCGTCCCGAGGGACTTAAGCCTGGAAGAGATCAACCGGATCATCAAAGAAGTGCCCGACATCCAGTTTGAAGTGTTTTTCATGCGTAACGGCTGCGCGTTTTCGGACTGCTATTGTCTGGGAACCCACCGAAAAGGGACCGGCGCGACCTGCGCGTTTATTAGACACCACCCCAAGACCTTTATGACGGGTATAAAGGACTTCGGGCGTAGGCGACTCGTGGACGAGAATAACAAGCTTTACAACGAAGATTTTCACGACCACACCTGTGGGCTGTGCGCTCTGTACGATTTAAATAAGAGTGGTGTCGGTTCCCTTAAGATCGTCGGAAGGAGCGACAACCCGAGGGGGATCATCGACGACATTCACCTGATCCGTGACAACATCGAGGTCCTTGACTCCTCGGGAAGTCGCAAGGATTACCTAAAGAACATGGTTCTACCCGGTGACTCAAGCCGACTGTGTTATAGTGGCCTATCGTGTTATTATCCGGAAGTTCGTTTCGGATCTGGAAAGAAAGAAGTTTTTTGATCAAGGTAAATTTTAACGACCGCTGTAAAAAATGGGACTCCTGCGCTCGGCGCGAGAAAGTTTTGGAGGACCTAAAAAAGGGAGATTTCAACTCCAAGGACATCAAGGAGCTCTTTAAAAACGAGCTGGGTGGGTGCTGTGGAAGCTGCGAAGAAAAGAAATATTAAACACATCGACTCGATCGAAGGTTTAAAGGAACCGTTAAAAGACGTAAAAATCGGCGAACCCCTGTACCTTAGGGACGAACAGGGAGTCAAGTACGTGCTCGTTGACGCACAGGATTACAGAAGATTACTAACCGCCTTACAGGCGATCAATCAACTATGAACATTTTATTTATCATCGGCTCTTTTAGAGAGAGCTCTTTTAACAAACAACTGGCGAAGAAGACGCAAGAACTCATCGGAGAGCGCGCCCAGGTCAGTTACCTAAGTTACGACAACCTGCCGTTTATGAACCAGGACCTCGAAAAAAATCCACCCGAAGAAGTCATAAAAGCGCGCGAAACGGTCAAAGCCGCCGACGGGATCTGGTTTTTCACGGCCCAGTACAACGGCTTTTTACCGGGACTTTTAAAGAACCTGCTCGACTGGCTCTCCCGTCCGAACGTACCCGGCGACTACGCCAGCGGGACCGCTATTGAAGGCAAAAAAGCTACGGCCAGCGGCGTGGGTGGTAAAAGCTACACCAAAGGCGCCCGAAGCCAGCTGGATACGCTGCTTAAAATGATGAAAGTAAAGGTCATGAGTGACCCGGAATACGGGTTTGCCGTACCACCCGAAAGTTTTAAGACCGACGTATGGATCATCCCTCAGGAAGACATCGATAAGATCAACGCGCAAATCGATGATTTTCTTAAATTTTTGAAGGAGTAAAATTGATAGATTTTGGTGAAAAGAAGTTAGGCTTTGGTCTGATGCGCCTGCCGTATACGGACCCGAACGATTCGGCTACGATCGACATCGACAAACTCAACGTCATGGTCGACCATTTCATGGACAACGGTTTTACGTATTTTGATACGGCCTGGATGTACAACAGCTTTAATTCCGAAAACGCCGCGAGACAATCCCTCGTAGAGCGCTACCCGAGAAACGCCTTTACCCTGGCCGATAAGCTGCATTACAACTTCTTTAATTCCAAAGAAGAACGAGACAAGATCTTTAGTGACCAGCTCGGTAAGACCGGGGTCGAGTTTTTCGACTTCTACCTGCTGCACGACATCGGAGGTGACTCGTACGGAAAGTATGAAAAGTTCGATTGTTTTGACTGGCTCGAACAGCTAAAAGCCGAAGGGCTCGTAAAACACATCGGTTTTTCCTATCACGATAACGCCGAGCTCCTCGACAAGATCCTGACCGAACACCCGAATATGGAATTTGTCCAGCTCCAGATCAATTACCTCGACTGGGAAAACGAAAGCATCCAGTCGAAGAAATGCCTGGAAGTGGCCAGAAAACACGGTAAACCCGTTATCGTCATGGAACCGGTCAAAGGCGGGACCCTCGCGCAGCTTCCGCCGAAAGCCGAAAAGCTACTTAAGGCCTATGCTCCGGATCTTTCGGACTCTTCGTGGGCCGTCCGTTTTGCCGCCTCCCAGGATGGGGTCGCGATGGTGCTCAGTGGAATGACCACGCTCGAGCAGATGGACGACAACATCAGCTACATGAAGGACTTTAAACCGCTAACGCCCGACGAAGAACAGATGGTACTCGCGGCCAGGGATATCATCAACGAAAACATCGCCATTCCCTGCACGACCTGCAGTTACTGTATCGACGGGGACGGCTGCCCGGTTAATATTCCGATCCCGAGGTACTTCGCCCTTTACAATGTGGAAAAACAGGAGATCGACAAACCCTTTACCCCGCAACAAGAATACTACGA